>CAKKRK010000037.1 GCA_919902665.1 Nitrospiraceae bacterium | reverse complement strand
GCTCGAACACGGCAGAGCCCGTCCCCGGCAACAACGATTTGAACAGTTCGACCACTGGGAGAAAGTCAATCTGGTCCCAATGCATGGCTCCCATGCAGGCCATGAAGCGTACCGTTTCAAATCCCCCACCATCCAACACGTACAGGGCATCTTTTCGCTGTCGAATGGTCGCCATGCCTGTGGGATCGATCGCAAGATCCTCATCGCGATAAAACCATCGCACTTCCTCGGTTGGGACCCGTAACGCTCCTGCAGCCAGGGCGCGAAGATCATCCGGTGTGATCCGTTGCCAATTGGGTCTCAAGGCGAGATTCAGCCTGGTTTCATTCACCAGCCCACAAGGCTTAATCCCAACCCACCGTCCCCAATCCAGTCGAACTCGCGCTCGCCGCAGCAAAACGGTTCCGGTACCGTTCGACTCCCATTCGCACTCATGCAAGGGATGGCCTGCCGGATCTGTTTCGAGGAAACGCCGTCCATCAGGCCGATAAAAAACAAGGTGCCCGTTCGGAAGAGTTTGAACGTGTCCACCGACCTTGTGGAAGGACTCAGCAAGTGTACGTGCGGAAGGAAACCGGAGATGGCCTGGCGTGTTCAGCGCAAATGCAATGGCGTCCGAGGACATTCACTCGCGGAGTTGGCCGCCCCCCAAGACAATGAATTTAGCGCAGGTTAACTCTTCCAACCCCATGGGACCCCGCGCATGAATGCGCGAGGTACTGATGCCGATTTCAGCTCCCAGACCGAACTGGTACCCGTCGTTGAGCCGGGTGGAGGCATTGACCAGGACGGCACTGGCATCGACTTCTTTAAGAAACCGCATCGCGTGTCCGTAGTCCGATGTCACGATCGCTTCCGTGTGCCGCGACCCATACTGTGCGATGTGTTCCATCGCCTCATCCATATTCTTCACGATTTTCACGGCAAGAATCAGGTCCAGAAACTCTTTACCGTAGTCCTGTTCGCTGGCCGACTTGGCCTCAGGAATCAACTGGCAGGTCTTCGGACAGCCGCGAATCTCGACATTGGCCGCGCCGAGGCTTCGGGCAAGCTTGGGCAACAAAATCCGCGCGGCCGACTGGTGAACCAGCAGGGTTTCCATGGCGTTGCACGTGGATGGCCGCTGCGCTTTGGCGTTGACGCAAATGGCCTCCGCCATCGCCAAATCCGCTTCGGCATCGACATAGATATGGCACACACCTGCATCATGCTTCACGACCGGAATCGTCGAATGTTCCGAAATGAGTTTCATCAACGATTCGCCGCCACGCGGAATGATTACGTCGATGAACCGATCCTGCTTGAGCAACACCGGCACCACCTCACGATCTGCACGATCGACGAATGTGATCGCCCCGGCTGGAACACCGGCCTTTCTCGCCGATTCAGACAAGATGGTGGCAATCGCCGTATTGGACCGAATGGCCTCACTACCACCTCGCAATACACAAACGTTGCCCGATTTAAGACAGAGGGCAGCCGAATCTGCCGTTACATTAGGGCGCGACTCATAAATGATCCCGACCACTCCGATGGGCACACGTACCCGCCCAACCTGCATCCCGTTGGGTCTCGTCCACATACCGGACATCATTCCTACAGGATCGGGCAACTTCGCCACTTCACGAATGCCTGCGGCCATCTCCCCGATCCGCTTCTCGGTCAATCTCAAGCGATCTGCCATCGCCTTCTTTTCAGGCATCATTCCAAACGCCTTCAAATCTTGCTCATTCGCTGCGAGGATTTCGCTCGACTGAGCCTCGAGCGCCTCCGCCATAGCAAGGAGTGCTTGATCCTTGGTGGCGGTCGGTAGAGACGCCAATCTCCTCGATGCCTGTTTGGCCTTGGAGACCAGCGCCAAGACATACTCCAACACAGGCAACGGCTTGGACTCTTCGATGTTCTGATCTGAGTCGATTTTGTCTACGGCTTCCACTCTTCACACCAATGATCCAACCACTCGGAATGACCACTGACAATACCGTGTGGGTAAGAGACGGGTCAAGAGTCTCCATAATGCGTGGTGCGTGGGATCCTTATCAGTGGCAAGGTCTGGAGAACCGAGAGAGGCACGCCAATCATGCTTATTGCGTTGCCTGAACATCCACCTCTTCCGGGCCCCTCGATTCATCTTGTGAACTCGGTTCCGCTGGAAAGATCGGCTGTTCACGGATGGCTCGCTGTGCCGGAGCCGTAGACGGCCTAGCGACAGGCCCAGCCACCGCCACCATAGATGGACTCGGATATTGAAATACCCAATCGTAGTGGGTCGGCTTTCCCTCAAAATGGCGCACTGCGAGCGGGAAATTACCCTGTTTGATCGGTTTCTGCCGGCTCTTGCTTCGGACTCCCATGATGCCTCCCGCGGGAGCCCTCAGCAATTCCCACTCACCGCGTCCCACAGGATCAAGGTACACCTTCCTGAGAAATGGTTTGGGCGGCCTCGTGAGTTCGGCGAGCGTTAGCGGGTACACTTCACCAGGGAAAACTCTTCCTGCCTTTGTCGTGGCCGAATACAGTGCGAGAGCCGATTGAATTTCTATTCCCTTGGCCAACAAATCTGTCTCGAGCTCTCGTTGCACCATCGTCTTCCACTGCCGAGCGGCCACCGTCATGGCAAGTCCCATAAGAGTAATCGCAATCATGACCATGAGGTACGAGAACCCTGTTTCTTGCCGCCTCAACGATGCCAAAAGCCTCCTCATGTACCATCACTCCTGGTCCGTTGATTGCTCCCTCTCCTGGTCCATTGATTGTCCCGACAATTTATCCGACAGCGATACCGTTTGATCCACATGGGTACCGGTATCTCGGATCGTCACACTTTCAGAGTTGATCGCCTTAAGAATCAGGTGGTCGTCGACACGATCACCGACCTTCAGCATCAGCACCTCATCGTCTTTCTTGAGTACGGCAATATCCTTATTTTCACGACGCCCCTTACCCACACGAAGAAAGCCCAGGTATCGATACTGTTCTAATTCCAACTTCTCTTCTTGTTCTGTCGAGGTCTCGGCTGAAGACGAACCAGGCTGATTTACGGAAGTTTGGTCATTCCCGGTGACAAACGTGCCATCGGGACGGGGCATGGAAAACATATTACGCGGCACGGTGAAAGTCGCCTGACGTTGAAGACTCGTTGATGAAAATAGATGGAGGTTTACGTGCAAGCCTGTTCCCCCTGTTGCCGCACGTTGCCCTACGGAGGGGTGACCCGCGATATTCGTGAGCGGAACGCGAACCGGCTCCTGCTGTAGGCGCCATTGCCATACTGCCAGTCCTGCCCACAGAAGGAGAAGCGAAGTAGCAAGAATCGTCTTCTTTTTGGCATCCATGTTAGTGCGCTGGTCCCGACGAACTAGACGCCTCGGTCTCGCCGCGAAGGTACGTTGCAATCTTAATATTGAATGTCAATGATTCGTCCTGTAAGCCTCCGGACCGAGCTAGCTCAAGATCCTCGATAAACACCAACTCTTCCGCCGTCTCAAGACCGTAGATGAATCGGCGAAGATCCTCGTATCGCCCAGTCATCGGCCCCTGTAACAACCCCTTGCTCGTATTCGCAATGAGAGTGGGCTCCGTCTTATAGGACAACCCCGGCAAGGTAACTCGGTCACGCTTCGCTTCATCTGAAATCCCCAACGCGAGCGGAGTAAAATCGCGCTCGGCGGGAAGCACCGCCCAGACTCGGCTCAAGTCTTGTTTGGCCTTTCTTGCTTCTCGGTGATACATCAATGCTTGTCGGGTCGCAGTCCATTCCTTCTCCAAGCGATCTCGGCTCGCTTGAGCACTTGCCACACCGAAGTCATGGACGAGGAACAGCATAAAAAGAAGACCCAGCGTGACTCCCATCCAGGAGAACAAGGGTGCAAAGGGATGCTGCCAGAGAAAGAGCAGTCGATCTTTCATCACTCAAGTTCCTTCGCGCCGGTATTGTACCGTGACATCGAACTCCACCAACCCGTTCTGCCCGACATGATGCTGCGCCAAGATCGGGTCTTTAAATGTCGTGTGATTTTGAAGTCCGACAGTAAAGGCAGTGATATCCTCGAGAGCCGCAGCAGTTCCCGTGAGTTGAACCGTCGTGCCTGCTTGATCAAGACGAACGCTGCTGAGCCCAAGGCGTGGAGGGATCGTTTGCTCTAATTCAGTCAGAAACTTGGTCCACGAAAACGTTCTTTTTTCAAGCAGCTGGTTCGCCAACTCGACTTCAGAAGGCAGTCTCTTTAACGCCTCTGCAGACAGATCAATACCTTCACGCCGGGCCTCTGCCATGAAGTCGAGGTCCTGTTGCCGCACTCGATCCAGTTCTGCCTGGATGGTTAACGATTCTTGATGCGTGAGGATCACATGCCCAAAGTCCCAACAGATCCCGATCACAAGCAGGACGCAGCTGCAGATCAGGAGCCATCGAAGCGGAACGACCGCTGGTCGATAACGGCGGCTCAGGTTTATCTGGAACTGACCTTCGGCGCCGCAGTACAATAGCCTTAACTTGAGCGGTTCGAAAAACCTCGCGACGACGGAACTCGTAATTGCCATACTAGAGCACCCCAGCCACTGCGGCCAACGATGTCATCCCTCGGTCGCTCTCTGTGGCCATTCGACCAAGAGCCTCGACCGATTCCCAACCTAGCTGTTCAACGGACAGGTGAAGCTCGGTCTCGATCAATTTCCGAAAGGCCGCAATGTCCCCATCCGCACAAATCACGGCTTCCTTAACAACCGCTGAAGGATGTTGTTGTTGACAGATCTCCAACGAGACACAGCATTCCTCAAGCGTCTTGTTCAGCATATCGGTCTTCCTCGACGCTTCAGTCACCTCAGCCCCTAAAAGCTTGCATCGGTAAGACAACAACCGCCCTTGCTGATAAATCATGGTCGTCAGGGCTCGATCCGATACATTGACCCACAGACAGTTCCGGCTTCGCCAATGAGAGCCACTCGATACCCTTCTCCATAGATCAAAGATCTGTAGGCTCGTGACCCCTACCTCTTGGGGAATCAACCCGACAGATTCACACAGAGACTCGTACTGCTTCAGCACCGATTCCTGGACCGCCACCGTCAGCACAGTATGGGCTGGCCCTTTCCCTCGCGATCGATCATAAAAGACTTGGGACAACACCTTCGCCCCGCTCAACGGGAACAGCTGTTCTTTGCCAAGCCGCCAGCGGATCAGCGCCTCGCGTTCCTCGCACCTGACGGGGAGCTGCTCAAGGTGCAAAACTGTCGTTCTGACCGCCGTGTCAGGCAGCAACACGGCAATCCGTTGAGGAAGATCAGAAAGCATTGTCCTCCCGAGGGACTGGTGAACCGAATCTGGATTGATCAGAGCACGAATACGATTGGCCAATGCTAAAGGATCAGCTACATTCTCCTCAGTCGGAGAGGGCTTGATCATGCCTTCGGACAGCGGAGACATGATGCACTTGTGTTGACGTTGTCCACGCCAGTTTCGCTTGGTTTCGGCCCACGCGATCGAATCGGCTCCGAACTTCAAGCACCGCTGAGGTCGACTACTAGCCCATTCCCACATCACATTACCCTTCCTCACTGAATGTCACCCGATTGATCTCTCGCAACGACGTCTCACCATTCAACACTTTTCTCAACGCCGACTGTCGCAGCGTAATCATTCCACCGGTCACAGCCCGATACCGGATTTCTGACAGTGGCCGTTCGGCATGAATCATTTCTTTGATTTCATCCGTCAGATCGAGAAACTCCGTGATGCATTTTCTTCCTCGATACCCAGTTCCATGACATTCCGAGCACCCCTTACCTTCGTAAAATGGCGTCTCCTTGTACTGCTCATAGTCCAATCCTGATTCCTCAATAAGGGCCTGCTGTGCTTGGACGAGAGTCCGACATGATGAACACAGGATTCGGACAAGCCGTTGCGCCAATACACAGTTGAGAGCAGCCAGAAAATTATAGGCGTCGATCCCCATCGACGCGAACCGCCCAATGACGTCGAACACATTGTTCGCATGCACCGTCGTCAGCACGAGATGGCCGGTCAG
>CAKKRK010000036.1 GCA_919902665.1 Nitrospiraceae bacterium | reverse complement strand
CGATTGCCGAGCCGTGGTTCCTCGCGTTCAATGCGAGCATCGAGATTCATCCAGTAATGGTGCCGGATGATCTAGCCAAGGCTGGCAGTGCCATCGAGGCGGCGGTCAACAAGTACCGCTGACAGCTCGAACGCCATCTAACCTGCCGGTTCCAGCCCACCCGCAGAAAGCGTGGGCGGCTGAACCGGAATCGTTAATGCGACAGGGCGGAGGACCGCTTTATGGCGGTGAGATCTCGGTGCCGAACTTCCGCACTTGGCCGAGAGCTGACGGTGGGTGTGTGTGACGACAATCAACACTCAACATGATACTTGGTGGTTGTTCATGTCCAAGACCAAGCCGCACGGCATCACCGTCGAGGAACCCTTCTGTCGCAGCCCTTTCATCGTTGGCCCATGATCACCGCGATCGTGAGCGGCGCGGCCCCCTCACGTGGTTCGAACTCAGAGCATGTTGGCATCTCGCCTCCGGCGACCGCGTTGCTCCTGGTTCGCTTCCGCTCATCCCGCCAGCCGGCGGGACGCACGCCCTGCACATCGCTGACGCATCACCCTAACACACAGACCTAGGGACGGCACCGCGCCTGCGCCGTGCCGGGACCCGTGGCACCGTCGGTCCGCGCCACGCGGCTCGACCGTGCTCAGACACTTGCTACACTTTCTTCAGACATCCTCATCCTCGTGGTGTTCAGAGGATCATGTTCAGCTCAGCGAGTCACAGGCGGAAGACCAGATGTGTCTGTGTCTGTGTGTCGTGACGGTATCACATCGTCGGGTAGCGGCAGCGCATTGCTGCGCCACCGCCCCCTAAGAACCGGACGGGCTGGTCACCCAGCATCCGGCTCAAGCCATTCTTCAGCACCATAGGGTGGCACCGAACAATTTGACGGAACGTGTTGAGGCTCGACGACGGGCGAGGTACGCAGTCCATGCCGGGTCAAAAGGATGCGCGGCACCTGGAATCTTGACGTGACGCCTGATGGCGACCGTCATCGCACAGAAGAGCTGAATACTGGCGGTCGTGCCGTCAGTGGAGCCCTTCGTGGCGAAGACCAAGGACCGCGATCCTCTTGGTCGGAAGTACCGCCGGATGACCCATCGAGCTCCTTTGGCGGGATGCCGACGCTTCGCCCACCTCCAGAGCATGTGCCAGATGTCCGAGTCGATCCGTGCATAGGTTGCTTTGGCTGCAGCATGGCGGTGATACAGCGCCCAGCCTCGGATCACCGGGTTGAGTTGCCGTATCAACGCGGCTTGCGTGGCGTTCGCATTGCCTGTGATGAGTTCCCTGACCCTCTCCAGCAAAGAGTGGATGCTGTTCTTTGCGGGCTTGGTGAGCAGCTGGTCGCCGTACTTGCGGACGTGCTGCCCGAGGAAATTGAACCCTTCCGTGATGTGTGTGATCCGCGTTTTCTCGTCCGACAGGTCCAGCTGTCAAGGGTCATCCAAATGTCCCCAGTTCGGGTCATCGAAAATTCCCCACCCGGGTTAGGTTGGCGCCGCCGTTTCCTCCAGTCGCACGAGCCCCGCTTTGAGCTTCTCCTTCAGCCGATAGGAATGGCCCCGGATATTAATGGTGATCGCATGGTGCAGCACGCGATCGAGAATCGCGGTTGCCAGCACCCGGTCTCCAAACACCTCCCCCCAGGCGCCGAAGCTCTGATTACTTGTGAGAATCATCGGTCCCTTCTCGTAGCGGCGTGAGATCAGCTGGAAAAACACATTGGCCCCGGTCCGGTCCAGCGGCAGATACCCAATCTCATCAATGATCAACAATCGTGGGATGGTGTAGAGTTTCAGCTTGTCCTCCAGCCGATTCTCCGTCAGCGCTCGGGTGAGGATGGCGATCATAGCCGCCGCCGTCGTAAACAAGACCCGGTAGCCCTGCGCAATCGCTTTGAGTCCCATCCCAATGGCTAAGTGGCTCTTGCCGACCCCGGGCGGGCCCAAGATGACGACATTCTCGCCGTGCTCGATGAAGTGGCACGTGGCCACCTGTTGAATCTGCTTCTTATCCAGCGAGGGTTGATAGCTGAAGTCGAAGGCCTCCAAACTCTTCACAAACGGAAACCGGGCGAGACTCGTGCGCATGGTGATATTCTTTTCCGCCTTGGACAGGACTTCTTCGCCCAGCACCTGGTCGAGGAAGTCGGCATACGAGAGTTCCTTCGCCGCCGCCTCTTGCAAGAGGGCGTCGAGGCGTTCCCGGCTCTTCAGCAGCCGCAGCCGCGTCAAGTGGTCGCGAAGGCGTTCGAGTTGGTTGGGGATCATTGCGGCGCCTCCTGGGCTATCCCGGCGCCGCACAATGCTTCATAGCAGGCCAGATCACGTACTTCGACCTCTGGCAGCGCCCGCGTGACGGAGCCCGCGTCACTGACGGTCGAGCGGCGTTGGCGAGTCGTCCGGGCGATGGCCCCAGGGCCGTGCTCGGGCAGGATCCGGAATTGGTGCTGGCCGGGGAGCACCGCGTGCGTCGCGATCTCGTGGTCCCGGTGAAAGATGTGGACCGTGTCCCCCTGCCGTTGCACCTCGACGCGCTGTCCGATGAAGCGATAGGGCACGGAGTACCGGTTCGTCGCCAGACTCACCAAGTAGTCCTCCGCCACGAGGCGCGAGACCCGGGCCTCCTGCTGGAAGCTGCGCTGGCCAACGAGGGGCACCAGTTTCCCGCGTTCCCGCTCGAACCGTGTGATCGGTGGCTCATGGGTCGTGCCATGCACCCGCCGGTCGGCGATGGTCGCGGTCCATTCGTCGAGCTGTGCCTGGAAGTCCACCACATCGATGAACGTCCGTCCGGGGAGAAAGTTCCGCTTCACATATTTGACGCCCGATTCGACCTTGCCCTTCGTCTGGGCTCGATACGGCCGACACACCCGAGGCTCGAAGCCCCAATAGTCCGCGAAGGCTTTGAAGGTGGGATTCCAGATCCGTCGCCCCGTCTCATCCACATAACAGACCGTCCGCGGTCGGTCATACAAATGCTCGCGCGTATGGCCGCCAAAATGGGCAAAGGCTCGCTCGTGCGCTTCGAGAAATTGTGCGAGCCGCTCGTCGGCACAGGCGTGATAGAACCCGCGGCGGCTGAAGCCCAACGTGAGGACGAAGACGTGCACGATCGTCGGACCAGCGCGGAAGGGCACGGTGGCTTGGCCCCAATCAATCTGACTCTGCTGGCCCGGCGGGGTTTCAAACCGCAGGAGCGCCCGGTCCGCTTGGAGTTGGACTTCGCGGAGTGGCGCAACGAACCGCTTCACGGTCTCGTAACTACCAGGGTAGCCGTGATGCGCCCGCAGTTCCTGATACAGAATCCGCGCCGAGTAATTCACCTGCGGCGCCCGGGTCCGCACACAGTCAGCATGAGCCGTCAGCAACGTCTCCGCCACCGCTGCTCGGTGATACGGTTGCCACGTCGCCTGCCGCAGACTCCGCCGCACGGTCTTCCGATCGAGGTCCAACCGCCGCCCGATCTCTGAAATGGAGATCTGCTCGTCCTGTCGCAACCGCCGAATCTCCGCCCATCGCTCCTGATCCACCATGCAGACCTCCCCCGTGTGATTGCCCTGGGGTGGCATGATGGTCGTCTCCCTCGTCTCGTCAAGCTCCATCGTCTCCCTCCTCCGTCAGAGGGTGGGGAGAATTCAATGACCACAGCTGGGGAGTATTGCATGACCGCTGACACAATACCCCACATTCGGATATCGGCGACTGTGGGTATTGTTGCGATTCCGGGATGGAGTCATGGTGAATCGGAAGGCGGTCTACCGCGTGCTCAAGCAGAAGGGGTGGTTCGTGCAGCAACGTGTCTCCACCCCACGCCCTCGTGTACAAAGCTGGACCAGTCGGGCGAGTCGAAGCAACGAACGGTGGGCCATGGATGTGACGCATATCGCCTGTGGGCAAGACGGCTGGGCCCATCTGGCGGCGGTGATCGATTGTCATGATCGGGAAGTGATCGGCTACGAGTTCGCCCTCCGGAGTCGGGCGAAAGAGGCCGAGCGCGCGGTGGAGGCGGCTTGTCTGGCACGGTTCGGGACGCTGCGGCCTACGGGAGCGCCTGTCCTCCGCAGCGACAACGGCCTGATCTTCCAGAGCCGTCAGTTTCGGCAAGCGTGTCGGGACTATCGGTTGCAGCAGGAGTTCATCACGCCGTACACGCCGGAGCAGAACGGGATCATCGAACGGTTCTTTCGCAGTCTCAAAGAGGAATGTGTCTGGCAGCATCGGTTTCAGACGTTCGAGGAGGCGCGGCGGGTCATTCGGGACTGGCTGCGGTGGTACAACGAAGAGCGCCCGCATCAGGCGTTGGGCTATCGAAGCCCTGTCCAATATCGGGCGCAACAAGTAACTCAGGTGGCTTGATTTTAGGGGAGCACTACAAGATTGCGTTAGCGACTGTCGCAAAGTGGCCGCTAGCGGACAGTAGGTGCGGGTGACGACAATCAACACCCACCAGGATCCTTGGTGGTCGTTCATGCCCCACACCAAGCTGCGCGGCATCAGCGTCGAGGAACCCTTCTACCGCAGTCCTTTAAGCTCGTTGTGGCGTCTCGCCTACGGCGACCGCGCGGCTCCTGGTTCGCTTCGCTCATCCCGCCAGACGGCGGGACTCACGCCCTGCACATCGCTGACGCATTACCCCAAACACACAGACCGATGGACGACACGGCGCACGCGCCGTGCTGCACCCGCATTCGATTGGCACCGTCCATCCGCGCCGCGCAGATGGACCGTGCGAAGACGCCTACTCAATCCGGTCTCGTCACTCGCATCGGTGAGGAAGAAAGACCGCTGACAGACAGGAGGGGAGGGGGCGTGCTTACCTGTGTGTCGTGAGGCTAGCACACCGGTCTTGACGTCAAGGCCTCCGCGCGTGGCTGCGCCTCGTGCTCGCGAGCGTGCTTCGCACGGCCCTGACACCTGCGCTTTCGGTGTGCTGGAGACCCTCCACCCAGGCAATTCGGCCTGGGACAACTCGGAGGGACTGACATGAAACAATTCAACAACGAACAACAAGCGATCGTGGTGACCGTGGTGCCGGAAGAGGACCGGCTCACGTTTCTGCCGCGCCACTTTGGCAAGCACATGCTCACCGTAGAGAATTGTCTTTACACACAGTTCGCCATGCTGTGTCCAACGTACACCGGAGGCTACTGGCACTTCTATGACTTGAGCAACGGCGGGTGTTATCTCGCACCAAGTCATGAACGCTATCCACTCGTGCATGGGGACAACTTCTTTGACGCTACGGTCTCGGGCGATGCCGCCGGGATTATCGTGTCTCTGTTCACGTTCAGCCATGTGTCCTTCCTGTTGGAGGACGATCCACTCGGTCCTCGGGTCGCCCAGTACTTTCATCTGCTGCGTGACTTCGCGGCCGACCATCCCGAGGCCAGCCTGATCTATCGAGCGATCGACTAACTCGTTCGACAGGGCCGGCGGGCCTCGCTCGCTCGTCGGCCTTGGCTGATCAGGCCAGTTCTCCCTTCCTTCTCCCACATTGATCTCACCGATCCTGACCCACGAGTGTGTTGGAACGTTCCACCAGCATGGTGGCACCGCACCAGCGCCGTGCTCTCACTCGCGCACCGTCGCGTCGCCTGCGGCGGCTCGACCGTGCTGACTGTTTTCCCACTCCATCCAATTCCCTCGCCCCCCACGGTGTGGGGCCCGTCCGGGTGCCAATCGCGCCAGCCAACGGCCCGGAGGGCTGTCACGCGTGCAGCCGGCCGGGACCCCAGACTCGGACGTTCTGTTGCGCCTCCTGCTGTGCGTGAGAGGCGCAACACATGTTCGTGAAAGAGACCGGTGGGCCGGTCGACGCGATGTGGCCGTTGGTCTCGTGGGTGGCTGTTCTCATGGGGAGACAGTCCAACAGAAAGGAAACGAGGATGAACACAACAACGATGTATCGGGCGAATGTTCGAAGGGTGAAGAGGCATCCGAATGCGATCCGGGCGGATCGAGTGGAACAGGCGCTGGCCTACTATCGCGTGGCCGCCTTACGAGAGCCAGGCGCCGCTGTCGAGACGGTCCTGTCCGATTTCCTCACGGATCTCCGCCATTACTGCGCGCGCATGCATCAGGATCTGGCGGCGCTCGAACGTACGGCACAGCTGAATTATGTGAATGAAACGAATTGACGCTAACTACACAAGCAGGAGTCGAAACGAGAGCACCTGTCCGGCTCCCTGAGCACGCATCACACAAACGGGAAGGGCGAGCACATGGCGAAGAAGATCGTTCCAGCAAACCAGAATCAGCAGGGCACCACGTCAGTTTGTATCCCCCTCTATCGGCTGCAGGTGGTGAAAGAACCACATTCGGCCCTGTATGGCGCTCCACGATTGTCACAGTCGAGTGAGGTGTGCCGCTTTCTCCGGGCCCACTTCGATGGACGACCGCATGAAGAATTTCTCGTGTTGTTTCTTGATGCGAAACACACACCGGTCGGCTATCAGGTCGTGTCGGTCGGGAGCCTCACGCTCTCGATCGTGCATCCACGTGAGGCTTTCAAAGCCGCGGTCTGCATGAATGCGGCGGCCGTGATTTTTTCGCATAACCACCCCTCAGGGGATCCCACACCGAGCCTGGAGGACCGCACGTTGACAAAACGACTCGTCAGCGCCGGGGAGTTACTCGGCATTCGCGTGCTCGATCATATCGTGATGGGGGAGGGGCGACACGTCTCCTTCGCCGATGAAGGGTGGCTGTACGGGGAGGGGTGAGACGTCATGCCGACATACTGATGAGGGATGAGCGGGAAGAAACATGCTTACAGACATGGACAGAAAGAGAGGACGACACCATGACTCTAGACAGGATCGACGAATCAGCGAATACGAATGGTGGCGAGGGCTGGCACTGTCCGGATTGCCAGAGCTGGGGACCCTTTACCGTTGATGTGATCCCGCACGTGATGCTCCGCGATGAGGGGACGCACGTCCTTGACGACGATGGCGGCAGGGATTACGACGCCACCGCCTTTGCGATGTGTCCAGACTGTCAACGACAGGCCCCCGTCTCTTCTTTTCGCCATGCAGGAGGGATGATGGACGATTTAGAAGGACTCGCACGTGCACGCTGGATGCGACAGGGTGTGAATCGTGCGACACAAGACCAAATTGTGGCCGACCTCATCGCAAAGGCGCGCCCAGGTGCCTGGGTCGGCCCGTTTCAGATTCCAGACGAGAGCCCGACCGTGGGAACAGAAAGGAAGCCAGCATGACGAACCAAGCGGAAACGATCTTTGTGAATCCGGACGGTGACGCAGGACAAGAAAATGAGCTGATCCCGAGCCTCAGCATCGCCAATCTGTTGCAGCAACGGGAGGCGGTCATGATCTTGTTTCACGAGGCATTGGAAAAATTAGAGCAGGCCCACGCCCTGGCGACTGCGGCACGGCTCGGATTTCCTGACCTCTCGATGGCCCGCGGGTGGCGAGGTCACGGCCTCCGTATGACGGGTGAGTTCGCGAACAAGACGACGCTGCTGGAGACGTTCCAAGCCTGTGTCGATGCCGGAGGATGGACCACACTCTTACAGGATTCCGGCATGCGCTCGATCATGTCGGCGTCGAAGCGCAAGGAGGTGGATGAGCAAATCGGAGCGGAGAAGGTGCCCGCATTGACGCGTGAGGCCATTCGCTCGACCTTTGCCTCGCTTCATGACTCACGCACGGACATGTTCGAGCAGGGGGTGCTTGAGTGTTTTCGCCGCCTCTCATGGGATTACAAGACGAATCTGCCGCAGAAATTTGGGAAGCGGATGGTGATGACGTATCTCACGTCGTATGGCAGCGCCAACATGCGGCAGACCGATCAGCTGGACGATCTCCTCCGTGTCTTTCACCTCTGTGATGGAAAGCCGGAGGCCGATCACCGGACTGGTGCCTATCGGCTCATTGCGGATGCGATGCAGACGACCTCCGTGTGGCCGAAGCTCGCCGAGAATGACTATCTCTCCATTCGGCTCTTTAAGAATCACAATGGGCATGTGACGTTTAAGAGACCGGATCTGATCCAGCGGCTGAACCGGATCATCGCCACGCACTATCCTCACGCATTGCCCGCGCCGAAAGACTGAGGAGGAATGGAGCTGGTGCGATGGGACAGCAGGTAGGAGGGGAGGGAATCATGACTCCTGTTCCTTCTTTCTATTGCGTTTCCCGCCCCTCACCCACGACGGGGCGGGGACGCCCGATTCTGAGTTCGGCGGGTGGAGCGTTGTAGGCGTGCCAGTGTCCGCGCTGGCGCGTGTGCTCGCCCCCATGAGCCGCCCCACTGTCCCCATCTTCTGGGGGTCACTGTGTGCATAACAGCTGCATGGTGCAGACAATCCGCAGCGACACACGGCCTGTGCAGTACGGTGCTTATTGTTTAGGCATCGGCATGGCCTGAAGGTGAACCGCAATAGATAGGGGGGCGGTTAGGGTCGGAGCGTCCAATAGACCACGACCGCTGCAACACATGTTACCAGCGCCGCGAGGAGATTCAGGTATCCAATTGTTTGGGCCCTGCGCATCCGCGTCTCAGTCGTTTCCAATACCTCGGTGACTTCTTGCCGGATCGCGCTGGCCACGGTCGTCGTGTGGGTCGCCATCTGCGCCTTCATGGTCTCCGTAGTAGCCGTGAGCGACGCCGTGACAATCCGTTCTGCTTTGGCTTTCGTCTCCGCGCTCCATCGTTCCAACAGGCCTTCGAGCGTGGTGCGATAGTCGTCAAGCATCGCCTGTTGCGCGGACCTGCTCTCGGCCAATAGCCGAGCATGCATGGTCTGCACGATCAAAAGCGGGTCCTCTCGGCCCAGCGCCACGCCATGCTTCGACGCGATCTCTTTGAGTAAGTCGTCGGTAGGATCGTCGCCCATCACAACACCGGTACGGCGGTAAATTGTTCAAAGAGTTGCTTCTTGATGATCGACAACCGTTGCCGTGCCATGATCGTGAGCCCTGACGATGCAATCGCTTCATCGAACGTCAAATGATGCTGCAGCATGTCACTCAAATCGCGCCCGAACGTCTCTGCCTTCAAGTCCGGGAGCCGGATGATCGCCGAGACGCGATCTTTGTTCGTCACATAGGCTTTCATCTGCTCGAACGATTTGCCCTCCAGCTCGATTGGACCCCAGTAGGGATTCAGCCACACCACAAACAGGACGTCAGCCGGAAACTGTTTCACCAGCTGGGTAAAGCCGTGTACCGTGTCCAACAACGCTTGTCCCCCCGTGACCACGGTATGCACCACGAGTTGGTGCCCCATATCGCGCAGCAAGGCCGGCACCTGATTCGTGATGACATAGGCGGAGAGCGGCACAAAGGAACTCGCGCCATTGTCGATCACCACGTCCTCTTTGGCCTTCGCCACGAGTTCGACCACCTGATCGAAGCTGCGTGGGTCGATCTCGTCCCCCTTCAGAATCTGCAGATGGTGCACCTTCAAACTCTGATACGCCTGAAACGAGGCGTTCACCGGATCGGTATCGATACACAGAGGCGTGTGCCCTTTTGATCGTTTGTACTGGGCCATGAACGATGCAATCATCGATTTGCCGACACCGCCTTTGCCCTGTAAGACCAGGTGAATCTGTGCCATTAGATTAAGTCCTCTTTCTTTGGAGTGGGATCAAACGTGAAGCCGCCTCCTGTTCCTGTGCGAGACGGCGTGGATGTCTTCGTCGATGAGCCCGGCGCTCGCAGGACGGGGGGTGGGACGATGCTCGCTCCCGCCTGCTTCCGCACCAACTTATTCACGTACAACCGAAAGGCCTGATAACTGAAGTCCACTTTCTTTTCTTCTTGTAATGTCCGCCAAATCGTGGCCACCGGCCAGCCATCCGCCATCGCCTGGTGAATCTCCTGGCGCAACGCGAGGACCACCGCTCGGTTCCGTTCACGCTTCGAGGCACGCTGTGTCTTCGCGCGCTCCGCAATCCGTCCCGACAGACTTGTCTCCATCATACCCCTGGGCTCTCGATCACAGAGAGCGTAGAATACACGAGAGAACAATGCAAGAACAAAGATCAAACAACGATTGCAACAGAGCATAAAGTATGATTAGATCCAAAAGAAAAATGATCATATGCAGGGCAGGATAGGTGAAGGGGGCCCACCAGTAGCACTGGTGAGCCACCCTTCACAATTCCCTTCTTCGCGCCTTCGCGCTCAACGGGGTTGCTTCCCGAAGGACGAGATGGATGAACAAGCGAGCACCCACGAATCGCAAAGACTACCAACCCATCAAAGTCTATTGTTATCCGGACGAGCGGCAGACCATTGAGCAGCAAGCTCACTCGACCGGATTAAGCAAGTCGTCCTATCTCTTGCGCGTCGGCATGGGCTATCCCATTCGCAGCATCGTGGACAACCATCAAGTAGAGGAGTTGGTCAAAATCAATGGGGATCTTGGGCGACTCGGCGGACTCCTAAAATTGTGGCTCTCGAACGGGAAGCCCGCCCCGGGGATCGATGCTCGCATCCTCCGCGAGACGTTGCAGAAGATCGATACCACACAAGATCAGATGGTGGCACTGATGCAGCGAGTCCTTCGACCACAAGCCGAGCCCATGAGGAGTTCACGCACGAGCTCAGACCGGAGTACACGGAAGGACGACGGCCCATGATCATCAAACATGTGCCGATGCGAACGTTGAGGAAGAGCAATGTGGTCTCCCTCGTCACCTATCTCACGAACACCCAAGGCCGACAGGAACGGGTCGGGGAGATTACGGTGACCAACTGCCACAGCGACCGGCACGACGCCGCGTCACTCGAAATGCTGAATACCCAATCGCTCAACACCAGGGCGCAATCGGACAAGACCTATCATCTGATCGTGAGCTTCCGGCCTGGGGAGCGGCCCTCAGCGGAGACCCTGCGCGCGATCGAAGCCCGAGTCTGTCACCGACTGGGATTCGGCGAACATCAGCGGGTGAGCGTCTTGCACCATGACACCAACAACGTGCATCTGCATCTGGCGATCAACAAAATCCACCCGACCCGCTACACCCTCCATGAACCCTACAAGGCCTACCGGGCCTTTGGAGAACTCTGCGACAGTTTGGAGGACGCATTCCATTTGGAGCAAGACAATCACCGCGTCCGGAAAACCGGTGGGGAGAATCGGGCCTCAGATATGGAGCAGCAGGCAGGGACCGAAAGCCTGATCGGCTGGATGCAGCGGGACTGTCTTGACGAACTGCGTGCCGCGCAGACCTGGGCTGAGTTGCATCAGGTCCTTCGCCAGCATGGCTTGGCCATTCAACCACGTGGACAAGGGCTCGTCATCACGGATGGGCAGGGGACTTTTGTGCGGGCCAGTTCAGTCGCGCGGGATCTCTCCAAGGTCTCGCTTGAACGCCGTCTTGGTTTGTTTAAGCCTTCCGGTCCCGTCCAGACCACGAAGCCCACACGACGATACAAACCGAAACCGCTTCAAAGTCGGATGGACACCACGGCGCTCTATGCGCGGTATCAGCAAGACCGGCTCGCCCGTACTCAAGGACGAGCGGTGGCTCTGCACGAGGCGCGGACCCGCAAGGGACAGCAGATTGATGCGGCGAAGCGAGCCGGACAGATCAAACGGGATACGATTAAATTGACCATGAGCGGACGGATCACAAAGAAGCTCCTTTACGCGAAGGTGTCGCAGACGCTTCGCTCCGATCTCCGTCAGATTCTCGATCGACATCGACGGGACGGTGTCGCCATCACGGCACGCTACACACGACTCACGTGGGCTGATTGGCTCAGACAGCAGGCGATTGCCGGCGATCAGGAAGCGCTCCGTGCGCTACGCGCCCGAGAGGCTGCACGCGGTCTGACCGGCGACACCATCACGGCGGTGGGCACCAGACTCGTGAACGCGGTGGTGGGCGCGCATCAGGACCACATTACAAAACAGGGCACCATCATTTATCGGGTCGGGCTCTCGGCTGTTCGCGATGACGGGACCCGCCTCCAGGTCTCGCGTGAAGTGACGAATGACGGAATCGACGCGGCGCTCCGGCTCGCGATCCAGAAATACGGCACCACGATCGCGGTGTCGGGCTCCGATGCCTTCAAAACTCGTGTGGCACAGGTCGCGGCTCGTTCTCGGCTTTCCATTCGCTTCGATGACCCGACATTGGAGCACCAGCGCCAATGGTACGCACAGGACGCGCGACAACGATTCACACCAGCGACCCCATCGGCTACCGGTCCGACGCAGGCCGAATCATCACCACTGGCCCCGCCGAGTGATGAGATGCTCCGTGCTCTTGCGGAACAGGAACGGAAACGGTTACAGGTCATTCGGACCCCGACCGTCCGACGGTTCGAGACACGAGACCAGGGGATGGTGCGATTCGGTTTTGTGGAGAAGATCGAGGACAGGCATTTCGCGTTGGTCCATCGGCAGGACGAAACGTTAGTGCTCTCCCTTGATGAGGCCACCTACAGACGACTCACCTCGTTCACACGAGGACGCACGGTTCATCTGAGTGAGTCAGGCGCGATCACGCTTGGGAGAGGACACCGGCGATGAGCACTACCCAGGAGGCTTGCGCGGAGGATGTGGCCCGAGGTCCTGTAGCTGGCGGTGGAGGCGTGCCGGTTGCGTACGTTCTTCTTGTTGTGAAATGGGGATTGGGGGTAAGATATTAGGATGCTGACCGAGGCTGACATTCAGCGCAATCTCGATGCGGTGGAGGATGCCGTTGCGCAGCAGGCGCTCGAAGGATTGACGGTGCCCGCCGAGACCGTGGCGGACATGCGCAAGATCGCGCGGGGTGACATGTCGAGCGACGATCTGATCAGGAAACTCTACAGCCGTTTCCCGAATGTCCCGATATTCCAGCCACGATGAGTCTATCGATCCCGCGACAGGGGTGCTCAAGAACCGCTTGGGCATTACCGACGAACCCACGTTAGCACAGACCGAGGCGCAGTTCGTCGCGGCACGCGCGCGTGAACTGACGCACCAGCCCATTTCTGGCGCGTTCGATCTGCCCCATCTCCAAGCGATTCATCGGCATCTGTTCGGCGATCTGTACGAGTGGGCGGGACACTTGCGGACGGTGGATCTCACCAAGGACACGAACCGCTTTGCGCATCATGCTCATCTTGAACGTGCCGCTGCGCCGATCTTTCGGGACCTGGCACAGGAAAACCATCTCCGCGGACTAGAGCCAGCAGCATGGAGTCGGCGCGCGGCGCACTATCTGGCTGAGTTGAATGCGCTGCACCCGTTCCGGGACGGGAATGGACGGGCGCTCCGGGCCTTCTTCAGCCAGGTGGCCCACGACAGTGGCTATACCATTGTCTGGAAGCATATGACCCAAGCGGACATGTTGGAGGCGTCGCGGCGGTCGTTCTCTGGCGACCTGGCTCCTCTGACGACGTTGATTCAGCGCAATTTGCATCGAGGCGTTCCCATCCAGGAACAACCGTCGGCGCAGGCATCAGGTCCCACGCAGGCCGCACCATCACTCACCCCGCCGAGTGATACTGTGCTCTGTGATCTTGCGGAACAAGAACGAACACGGGTACAGGTTATTCGAACCCCGACCGTCAGACGATTCGAGGCACGAGACGAGGGGATGGTGCAGTTCGGTTCTGTTGAGAAAACCACAGACGGGTATGTTGCGCTCGTGCACCGTCAGGATGAGACCGTGGTGCTCTCCATTGATGAGGCCACCTACAGACGACTCACCTCGTTGACACGAGGGCACACGCTTGATCTGCATGCGTCCGGCGCGATCAGACTTGGAAGAGGACGACGCCGATGAGCACGACCTACAACAATGCGGTGGGTCCCCAGGTTCGGGCCCCACAGCCCAAACCAGGCCTGGTCATTCCCGTCCTCGCCTGCGCCTCCCTTGTCTTTGGATTGCAGTCGGCCACACAATTCTTTGCGTACACCTTCCAGTATCAAGCGGCCCTCGGCGAGCATGTCGGTGCGCTGTATCAACCCTGGGCCATTCTCGAATGGGCCTGGCGGTGGGCGCACGACTATCCGTTGCAGCTTCGACAGGCCGGAGGAGTCGGCATGATCGTGGCGGCGAGTGGGCTCCTCGGTCTCGCCCGAATCCCTTTCTCCACGGCTCGGCCCGCTGGGCCAACCGAGACGACCTCGAAGCTGCCACGTTGCTCCCTCGATCTCGAACGATCATGGATTGGCTGAACGGCACGCCGCAATCTTCAGCCGATGGAGTCTATGTGGGCGGGTGGTTGGATAGAAAAGGCACGCTGCACTACTTGCGCCACAGCGGGCCGGAGCATGTGTTGACCTATGCACCGACGCGATCCGGCAAAGGGGTGGGCTTGGTGATTCCGACGTTGCTCTCCTGGCCGCACAGCGCCCTGATTGCGGATCTGAAAGGGGAGTTGTGGGAACTCACCGCTGGATGGAGACAGCACCACGCACAGAATAAAGTCTTGCGTTTTGAACCGGCCGCCGCCCAGGGCACGGTCCGGTGGAATCCACTGGATGAAGTTCGGCTCGGCACCGAACACGAAGTGGCCGACGTGCAGAATCTGGCCACGATCCTGGTGGATCCAGATGGACGGGGACTGGAATCCCATTGGCAGAAGACGAGCCAAGCGTTGCTGGTCGGTGTCATGCTGCACGCGCTCTACCAAGCCCGTAACGACGGCACCACGACCTCGTTACCCGCCGTGGATCGGATGTTGGCCGATCCCCAACGGCCTATCGCTGAGCTGTGGAAGGAGATGACGACCTACGGCCATGTGAACGGGCAGGTGCATCCGGTGGTGGGCGCTGCAGCCCGAGACATGCTGGATCGGCCGGAGGAGGAAGCGGGCTCGGTGCTCTCGTCTGCGAAATCCTACCTGGCGCTCTATCGTGATCCACTCGTGGCCCACAACGTCAGTGCCTCAGAATTCAAGATTCGAGATCTCATGCATCATCCAAGTCCCGTGAGTCTGTATCTCGTCACCAAGCCGAACGACAAAGCCCGGTTGCGTCCATTGATTCGGGTGTTCGTGGCCATGGCCCTGCGCTTGCTCACCGACACGATTGCCGTTCATCGAGAGACGGTTCCACCATCCGGGTTCATGGGATTGCTTGAGCGACTTGGTGTTCGAGCCGCACCGCCACAGCTCACTACTAAAGCCGCTTACACCCATCGCTTGCTGGGCATGCTCGATGAGTTTCCCAGTCTGGGGAAACTCGAGATCTTTCAAGAATCCCTCGCGTTCATGGCGGGCTACGGGCTGAAGTTCTATCTCATCTGTCAGGACATCAACCAGCTCAGGAGCCGTGAGACTGGGTATGGGGCGGATGAAGCTATCAGCTCCAACTGCCACATCCAAAATGCGTTTCCGCCGAATCGCCTTGAAACGGCGGAACATCTCTCGCGTCTCACCGGACAAACGACCGTCATCCAGGACAAACTGACAGTCAGCCGCCGCCGCATGAGCATGTGGCAGGCGCAGGACTCTCGCACGCACCACGAGGTGCAACGGCCATTGCTCACCCCCGATGAATGTCTCCGCATGCCGGGCCCGAAGAAAGACGCGCAGGGACAGATCCTTGAAGCTGGGGATATGGTGATTTATGTCGCGGGCTGTCCGGCCATCTACGGCCGGCAGCCGCTCTTTTTTCACGATCCCATCTTTGCCGCCCGGGCGGCGATTCCACCGCCAGCGGTCAGCGACACACTCTGTGCGCCGCATGTCCCACAGGCCGTGAAGATCGAGCTATGACGACAGGGTGGAGCCGTTTACGCCGTCCCATCGTGATCGCGGGTGTCTGTCTCGCGCTGGGCCTTGTCCTGGCTTATCAATCTGGTCTTCGTCTCAACACCACGCGCAGCATTCCGCTTGGGCTCTATCTGATGTCGAACGATCCGATTGAGAAGGGGGTCTATGTGTTGTGGTGTCCTCCGGAGCGCCTGGAGTTTGACCTGGCGAAGGAGCGGGGTTACATCGGGGCGGGATTTTGTCCTGGCGGATACGGGAATATGATGAAAAAGGTCGTGGCGTCCCATCACGATGTCGTGAGCGTGACGGATGATGGTGTGAGGATCAACGGGATACTCATGCCAGCCAGTCAGCCCTTTGGGGCGGATTCGATGGGACGACCGCTGCCACGGTTTCGTGTCACGGATCATGCGCTTGCTCCAACGGAACTCTTGTTGATGTCGGACACGAATAGCCGTTCGTTCGATGCGCGCTACTTCGGTCCCGTACACCGAGCGCACATCCAAAGTCTCATGTATCCTGTCTGGACGTGGGAGTGAAGCAGGACGTCTCCGGCGCGAAGGCCAACGGCGTCCGTAGACCGGTCAACGGCCACTCTGCACCGAAGGCTTGCTCTTGGCGGGAGTGAGCAGCGCAGAGAAGCCCTCGTTTCGAGCCTAAGCCTACACGGTATGAAACAACCCGTGCACTCGCTATGGCTCTCACCCTCTACGCAAGCTAAACAGATTAATGCGCCAACTCATACCGGACGGCACGCAGCAGTTCCTCCATTCCAAACGGCTTGCATAACATCTGTCGTGCTCCTAACAGTCTCGCCGTCTTCTTCATGTAGTCCTCACTAAAGACTCCAGAGATGGCAATGACCTTGATGTCCAAAAATTCGCGAGTGAGCGCCATGATCGTATCGGGGCCATTCAACTCCGGCATTAGAATATCGACGATGACCAAATCTGCGGGCTTCTGACGGTACAGCCGTAGGCCCTCATGCCCGTTGGACGCTTCGACCACCAGGTATCCGGCAGATTGAAGAGCTGCTGATAACAATGTGCGAATGGGCGCGTCATCATCCATCATCAATATCGTAGCCATATAATCCAGTTGGATCTCGATCTCTTCGCACGATGAACCTGTTGGAGTCTACCCGAAATCTTGCGACTTGCAATGAAAGTCGACATAGCCGGAAGGAGAGCCGCAGCGAACGGGCGGCTTCCCACGCTCAGGAGGGAATAGGGAACGGTGCCGTTCCTCGGACGGAAGGACAAGGGTTCCCTCTGCCGCGCGTATTAATTGAGCTGCGGTTGCCGTAACTCTGCATGGATGGCCTGGAGCAGGGCGGCGAGATCAAGGGGCTTCTGGAAGGTCCGCTGGGCCCCACAGCGTGTGGCCTTCTGTAACTCATCAGGGTGCATCCCACTCATGGCCATGATCGTCACGTCTGCATAGGAACGGGTCAATGCAACGATCACCTCCCACCCGTTCATCTCCGGCATTTCCAGATCTGTGAGCACGAGATCTGCCGGATGCGCCCGGAACTGTTCGAGACCGAGTCGTCCATTGGCCGCCTCCCGGACCTGATAGCCGGCATCCTCCAGCATCTGGACGAGTAGCTTGCGCACAGACGCCTGATCCTCGATGATCAAGATCGTGGCCACACTCATGACCTCACCGCTTTCCACTGGGATACCCCAGTCACGATCACCCATCACATTATGCGGCAAGCGATTCGATGGACTCGGATTCCCACGCCAGCTCAACGAGCTCCGCGTCGGTCACAGCCAGAGGGCTGACCAGGATCGGCTTGGCCTGTCGTTGACGGTGCTGCTGGATGAGCGCATCATCGCGATGGCCACAATTGAAACAGCGCCAGCTGCGGCTCCACATCTCACCATAGCCGCCTTCCATATCGATCATGTGCTCTTCCAGCATCAATCCTTCACAGCGTGTACAGGTCATGGCTGCCCTCCGTTGGTGTGTGCCTTGCCGCTGAGTCAACCGTACCAGGTACGAGGGTGCGCGATAGATCTGAACGAGGTACGTCGAAAGGGGGGGGACGGGTGTGGCCCCGCGATCAGAAGGGTCCGGTCGCTAGATCGGTATCCGAGTTTCACGCGAAAACAGACAACGTGGGCGATGGTCCGAGCCCTATGACCTGACAGGGGAGGGCTCACCGACAACGCAAATCCCCCAAACATGTATGCGCTCACTCGGGCTTGTACCCAGACCGCTCGTCATACGTGCTCAGTGAGATGGATGGCCAGTGAGGTGCCTTGGGCTTCGAGAGAGCCGAGGATAGACGCCAGGTGAGGGGCGGATTCTCGCGAATCCCTAGCGAGATCAAGAGCCGAAGCGACCGCGCCTTGTCGGATGAGTCCCCATCGCTCACATGCCATCACGTGCTGATGATTCAACGGCTCATCCAGGATGTCCGTGGGACAGCTCCTTCGACCACTCGTGCAAGGTGGGTGCTGCGCATCAACCTGCTCAACCACTTGGAGAAAGCCACAGAACCGTTTGTGCGCAGAGCCCACCGCCGCTCGCACAGGGGGCGTCCCCATTGTGAAGAGTTGTGGTGTTCAGGCCGATTCAGGTGGAATGCAGCGGGTGTGCTGAGGAGTGATCGCGCCGGGTCTGGGTGTGGAGCGAGAAGGTTCCGCTCATGATCGTGTCAGGGACGTGTGCTCGTCAGATCCCGAATGACCTGTTCAAGTCGTTGCTGCTCGGAGTCCGTCATCCGAAAGAACGCCAGTCCAAACGTCTGACCGCTGACCCATTGTATGGTTGCCGCCTCAATCATCAACGGCCAGTCCACGTTCTGCGCATAGATGCGGAGTTCCAGTGTGAGGCCCGGCGTCGGCGAAGCCGTACTTTCTACCCGACATCCACCTACTGAGAGATCCAAGATGGTGCCGGTACCGTCGAGTGTCGGAGCCGCGCAAAACGTCGTGCGGAATTGGACTCGGAAGCGCGGGGTGATCCGACGCTCCTGGGCTTTCAGATCCCACACCGCGAGGCCATCGACTCTCCCATCAATGACCCGCTGCCCAAAGGCCATGCCGTAGAAATCTGCTTCTTCCTCGCTGCCGTAGAGACCCTCCGCTGTCAATTCACGAGTCTGAATGCCACGGGGATGTTGGATTGAGATGTAGATACGTAGGCGCCACTTCTGTCCCTGTGGGTCATGTTGTGGAGCGGATTCAATGGTGTACCCCCCGTACTCGGCACGTTTCCCCATCGTCCCGTAGAGCCTTTCTCCAGAGTGAGCTGGTGATCAATGTGCCGAAGAATACCACATCACGACCACACTGCCAGCATCCTGACGGATCTCATTCATGACCGAGCGCATAAATAGGGTGATCAGACCATCTTCCTCAATCGCGGCACAGCATACGGTGTCTCCCACGCCGGTGGGATCTGCTTCTCGGCTGACCCGAGCCACGTGCGGTGAGCGATGGTGCTTTTCCTACCCAATCGGAACAACGCCAATGCTCGTGGATTCTGAGCATGCTGCTCTGGATGGCGGTGGCGAGCAGCTGAGCCGCGTTCGAGACCCGCATCTTCTTCATCATATTGGCGCGGTGTGCGTCGACCGTCTTGACGCTGATGTTCAATCGTTGGCCGATGTCTGTGTTCTTCAAGCCGGCCCAAATCAATTCGAGAAGTTCCTGCTCGCGCGGCGTCAACGACTCCGGCGGTTTTGGGCGAGGAGGAGGTGTGCGGTCAGTAAGAGACTTCCGAAACCGCGGCTTGCCACGCGCGTTGGCCATCATGATCAGTGGTCCTTCACGAAGCATGCATTGGGGGAATCCCTCCTGCGCTGATCTAATAATTGTATCGTAGAGATTGTGCGTTAGCCAATCATTCATGCCATAGCCACGAAGCTCGAACAGGCCTTCGGCGAGGAGCACGAGTGTCTGTTCTCGGGTTCG
This sequence comes from Nitrospiraceae bacterium, assembly GCA_919902665.1. Lineage (GTDB taxonomy): Bacteria > Nitrospirota > Nitrospiria > Nitrospirales > Nitrospiraceae > Nitrospira_D. The sequence continues at coordinate 11,290 of CAKKRK010000036.1, read as the reverse complement.
GAGGGGACGACGAGGGGACCCAGTCACTGCCTGATGGACCCATGACGGGAGGGATTGACGGCGGGATGGTTCGCGCTCGCCACAAGGCCGGGTTTTTCGACGTCATCGCCGGCAAGAGCCTCGTCGCGCTCACGCGGGAGGAAGCCGAGGCCAATCCGTCAGCCAAACGTTTCGCCCTGTACCGACGAGCCTACCGGGTTTTTGATGGTCTCCTTTGCGACCCGACCGACGCTGAACCAGCTGGTCGCTGCCCGTTTCCGGACCAACCGGGTTTGACGTAACGAGACCATTCGCCGTGCGCAGGTGGACCACGGCGATCGTCTGTCCGACATCGGGCGCGCCATGGGCGTGCACGCTTCGACAATCAGCCGCATGGTGAGTGCCCAAGAATGTAACGATACACGGGACACGATCTGATCTGTCGGTGTGCGCTTCGTTCCGGAAACCCATGTCCAGCTGAGGAACGTCCCACAAGCCTATTCCCCTGTCGGCATTGATCAATGCCGCGTTCGCCGTCAGCCCTCCGTGGAGTGACGTGTTGTCGCGTCCAGTCCCTCGGCGAGACGATCCGTTGTCGTCTTCTTCAGCATCTCTGGCAACCTTCTACCATTTTGGTAAAGGGCCGCTCGTCCGTCCGTGAGAGAACACCCGTCAAAGAAAGTCCCCGCTTGGGGGGGGACGCCCCAACCTTTGACCCATATCTTTGAGAGCACCTGCTCGGCGATGCTCGTGTCCATTGATGCCGACGCTCAAATCTAAAACGAAGGGGACCGTATGACCACGCCAGCACGGAAGCGCACCTCCCGCCCCTTGCGGATCGCGCTCATCGATGCTCATCCGATCGTTCGACTCGGGCTGCGGTCATTGTTCGAGAGCCAGCCGTCCTTCTCCGTGGTGGGTGATACGTCCACGCTCGCCGCGGCCCTCCCGGCCTTGCGGCTCGGCGAGCCCGACGTGCTGATTACCGATACCTTCCCGATCCCACCGTCAGTGTTACGTCGGCAGCCTACCCCTCGCGTCCTCTATACCTTCGAGACGCTGGAGCAGTGCTCACTGGCGAGACTGACACAGGAGTTGAGGCAGGGACAGGCGGGGTTCGTGTTGAAGCAGATCCCACTGGATCGACTCTGTCTGGCTGTACGCCAGGTTGCGTCAGGGCGAACATATAGAGATCCAGCCTTCAGACGCCTTGTCGAAAAGATGCGTCGGCAGCAAGACAGCGTTCGGCAGATAAGGCGGAACCAGGGCCGCCGGAGTAACCGAAGCGAACAAACAGGAGATACGTGAAGACGCTCCGGTGATATCGATCACGAGAGAGCGGCGCGAAGTGTTCGGGGAGAAGGTCACGCAGCCCTCCCATGGAGCATCTCCAGATAGAATTTCTCAAGTCATGGATTGTATTGATAGAGGCATTCTTTTTTTAGGCGCAAGGCTCATGCTAAGATTCACCCGCTGCTTTCTGTACGCTATGGACTCTCTCCTGGCGCTAAGGAACGGGGGAAGGTGATGTGGCCATCACCTCCCCTTTCTTTTGCCGCCCCGCCTCTTCGTGATCGTGACCTCAGCCTGCCGGTCGTTCCGTCCTCGTTTGCCTTCTGCTTCATTTCATGAGGGGCGCTTTGTCGGCGTAACCGGTTGCATCCGGACCTCTTCGCCGATTCCATCCCGATGGAGGGCCAGTCAGTGCAGGGGAGCTCTCGTTGGTGACGTGGGTTCTCTCGGGAGGTCGCGTCTGTCGGAAGCGTTGCCGAGGAAGGGTTCGATCGGACAGCTATTGGTGCGATGCGGTGTGGGGCGGAGGAAGATCGAGGACGCGGGATGGTGAGGAGGCGACGTGGCCGACGCCTCCTCATGAAGGCGATGACTACTTCTTCTTGGCCGCCTTCTTGGCAGGCTTCTTCGCTGCTTTCTTCGTTGCCATGAGCACCCCACCTCCCTTCGATTTCAAAAATGGTGATGATCTATGTGTGGTATAGCAGAGTTTGTGCTGTCAGTAAAATCTTCTCGACACAACGTGTTCCGGTCGGCGGGAATAGTGGACTTCCCAGGATTTAGAAGAGCTGTTGACGATGCATCGGCTGAAGGGGCCGGTCTTGCTCCGCAAGACGCTGTTGTCGACCAACCCGATCGAGAGCCTGTTCTCCCTAGTCCGGCACAGTGAGCGGAATATCACGCGTTCACGTCACGAGGGAGTGCGATGCTCCAACGGTGGCTGAGGCTAGGGGTGCTCTACTGCGAGCAGCAGTGCACGCGCGTGAAAGGCGTGGCAGGAATTGCGCAGGTTCTCGCGACCATCGAGGCTGAGCAGGCGGAGCCGCAGTCCGCTCCAACAAAGAAGACGGCGTGAAACCACCATGGAAGCCACTCGGAACATTTCAACGGACATCTGGACAATTCTCCCGTAGAGGCTGTGGCGTGCCGTGTAGGCCGCAACAAGCACTCCGCGCAAACGCTGATCTTCCCGCATTCGATGGCACTGCGGGTTCCGCAACCAGGCATAGAATCCGCCGCGCGACACGTCGAGGAGGCAGCACGTCATGTGCCGTATCAAACTCTCGGCGATGGGCTTTGATGAAGGTGTACTTCCGTCGGACAGGCTGCGATCTGCGCGGATTGCTCATGGGCCCTTCCCTGTTCTAACGACATACTGGGACGTATGCCAGATTCAGCACGTTTGCACCATTTCCGCCGATGGCGCCTTCCCCTGCATCGTCAGTCAACTGCGGAATCCGGGTTGAGTGCTCCGAGAGACCCTACTCTATTGACGGTGCACCGTCATCATCTCTTTCCAATGTCATAGTCATGAAACTAGACTGCTACTGATTTAGCGGGACCGTGATCATAATTGCCCCCATTACGTCATTTTGCTTGAAGTTCCGTTTCTGACTGTCCGGGTGTGCGTTGTGGCAGCCGATGCAAGACTGAGAAACAGCCCTGTCGGCATACATGGCGTGGAGATACGAAGCCCCCCATGCATGATCACTTCGGTATAGAGACGATACGGATTCCGCAGGGTCTCCACAAGCCATTTTTTCTCGAATTCTGTTTTGGGCCCATTCTGTTTGTTGATGGGCCAGAGGCCGATGAGCTTGTATCCAATCTTGGCCGGCGTGTTCACCGCCGAACGGCCTGTCTCCTGCAGGAGCTGGACTGGGAGGGGAAGTGCGCTTTGGGACCGCCAATTTTCCGAGGCGACGATGACGCCCTTCGCCTGCATCCGCTCCACGACATGGACGGTGTAAAAGGTGCGGTGTGACTCGATCACGGCATGCACCATGTCGGCCACTCTCTCGGCAGGAATTCCACCACAGTCCTTTGCTCCGGACGCTGTCCCCCAATACGCGAACACTGCGATAAGTATTGATATGGTTCCCAACACGAGGCCTTTCCTGGTCATGATGCACTCTCCTTTCCAGCTCATGGGCGACTCGAGCCATATCGGATGGGCGACATGGCCTCATGGGACCGGAAACGAAATGATAATCCCTCCCATCACATCGTAGAGCTTGTAGTCCCGCTTTGTGCTCAGTTCATGGCTGTTATGGCACGTCACGCAAGCCATGGAGACGGCCCGGTCCGCAAATATCGCCTTGAAGAAACGTCTGTCGTCTTGCATAACGATTCCCGTATAGGGCTTCTGGGGATTCTTTGCCACCGCTTCCAGGCCCGCTCGTTCGAACTGATCAGCGGGCCCGTTCTTTTTGTAAATCGGCCCCAGGCTGCCCAACCGGATACGAAGACCGAGTCCGAGCCCCTGAATCTCTTGACCAGCCATCTGTAGCATTTGAGCCGGAAGAGGCAACGTCCCCCTCGCTTTCCATTCTTCCGCCGCCACCGCGACCTTGAGATCCTGCAGCCGCTCCACAACATGGGTGGAATAGATGGTCCGATCGGCCTGAATGACCGCATGGATATATTCTGCCACCACTTCCGGTGGGATTCCCGCCGTCTCTCCGGCCTGCGCGACACCCACTGCGACACCGGCGAGTATGATGGCGCAGAGTCCGCCACGCATCCGTCCCGTTGTGCTCTCGGTCATGGTGCACCTCTTCATGAGCTCTCTGAGGCAGAACCGGCGTCAGACGAGCCCTTCGTCATCGGGATCATGGCCTCTCTCAGCATCCATCTCCGTTGCGTCTCCTGCCTTCCTCGTTGCCCAGAGGCCCTCACCAGTCCCGAAGTCCGGTTACCGGGATGATGGTTTCGCATGCACGATAAAGATCTCCCCTCGCATGGTGTCATCAAGCAACTTTCCATGGATATTGCACCAGAAATGAAACTGATCAAAGCCGGCCTCAGGGATGTCAAAGCGGAGCAGCACGCTGTCTCTCGGCTCAACCCGAACCCCGACGGCGGTGTGGGTATACACCAGGGTCGCCCGGCCTGAGAGCTGAAGATCTTCCGCCTTCAGGAGCAATGGCGAGACAAACTCATGCGCCACCTCGTCCTCATTGCGGAGCAGGATGACAAGGTCCATCCCGGCTGCCAGCGAGAAGGCTGGATTCGGGAGCGGGTTCCCTGGTTGTGTCCCTTTGATCACGTGAAAGACTTTGTCCTTCATCACAAGGACCACATCGGGGTCATAAGGCAACTCTTCGGCCGCACTTATTCCGCCACTCCCGAGCCCTAACGCGAGCGGGATAACCAAGGCTGTCAATGGCCATCGGAACAGCACGTTTTTACCCTTCCCTTTTGTTCACGAACGCACTCCGTAGTGACGATCCCGACTCGGGTGTGTCGTAGCCACTGCCTTGTACCGGCCCCTCCCTGTCAGAGACGAGGTTCGATCATAATCCAGACGGACCGACGAGGAAGTGGGAAGCGTGAAGGAGCCCAGGTCGCCCGAAACCTTTCGGGCGACCCCGCGTTTACCCGAAGGTCCGTCATCCACCGCCGATTTCGCCTCTGGTTTCTATGACCATCACTTCACCACGCATTTTCTCCCCGTGCTCTTTGCCGTGAACGTTGCAGTAGAAGATATCGTAGGTGCTGTCCGTGGCGCCGTAGGCATCCGCTGCCGGGATCGGAGCCGTGAACTCAAGGGTCACATCCTGTCCTGGATCCAGCCGGACACCGGAGGCTCTCCCGGTCTTGACCATCGTGGCATTGCCCGAGACGCGGAACGGCACGTCCCGGAACATCGTGGAGACGAACTCGTGGGCCACATTGTCCCTGTTGCGGAGCCGGATCGTGGCCGGCATCCCCGCCACCAGGTCAAAGCCTCCGCTCCTCCCTCCTTTCGCGATCTCGAAGGCTTTCCCGTCGATCCGGATCTCGACGTTGACTTCCTTCGAAGCCACCGACTCCGGAGGTTTCACTTTGGCCCAGAATTCCCGCACCTCTGAGACCGAAATCATGCCGGCGGCCGAGTAGGTGGGCGAGTGCATCTGCTCGAAACGCTCCTTCGTGACAAGCAGCACCATTTTGGGCTTGTTGGGCTGCGGCCATTCCTGTTTGAAGTGAATCATGGGCACAGGAAGCATGAAGTAGTCGTCCGCATGGACGACGAGGCCGTACGATGTCCCCAACTGGGTGTCGGTGAGCGTCCCTGCGAAGTGCCCCACCGGTTTGCCGTCCTTGGTCTCGACCGGATAGGCCGGTCCTGTCTTGAACGCCAGCACTCCGTGAGGAATATCACCTTCCCCGCCTTGAGGCAGACCCAGTTGCGCCGTGCGCGAGACCGGGGGCGGGGCATACCGTATGAGGCTGGCCCAGCCGATATCCGACACCTCAACCTTCACGGTATCGCCCACAATGAACGGACAGTCTCCGATCCGGAAGCCTTGGCCGGATTTCGACTTCATTTTCGCCTCCGACGAGCCGGACCTGGTCGGGCAGATCATGTGCGTCCCTTCGTTGACCCTCACTCGATTCACATCACCCGTGGCCTGCCGGATCCAGTACGCGTCACCGTCGATCTTGACGATGTACCCGGTGATCACGGATTCGGCGCCGCCGATCGTCACTTCCGCCTTCTCCTCAAAAGACCGCGGACTCGCTGTCGCAGCGAAGGCCAGCGCGGCAACGACTCCAGTTATGACGCTGACGTAGCCCATGGCTCATCCCTCCTTGCTGAAGATTGCCCTGCTCAATCTGTTTGCCCCATTCGTTCCACCGCCTTTGCACGTGTAGAGCCTACCTCAAAATCAACAAGCGAGGTTCCGAGCGAGCGCAGGTGCCGAAAGTTGAGCGGCCGCCACGCATACCAACACTTTCCCCATCGGGCCCTGTGCCAATCGTGCGAACCCCTTTTTGACCTCTTCGAACGGAACGATGCTGTCCACCTGTGGGCGGTGTCCGATGCTCTCAAGCCGAATCACAATCTCCCGCCAAGCAGCCCGCGCCGCTGGAACTGTATAGTCCCCAACCGAAACCCCGCCCATGCGAATGCGACGGAATAGCAAGGTCGCCGTATTGAACTCTGATACAGTACCCCCACTCCTGCCGACGATGCTGATCCGTCCGGCATGGCCGAGACCTGCAATGATGCGGGGTAATAGGTTGCCACCAACGCAGTCGACAGCCAAATCCACTTTTCTCGGACTGATCGCAGCCGATATGGATTTCACCAGGCTGCTATCCTCTGGATCAAATACGAAATCAGCTCCGAGTGCTGTCAGTTTGGCTCTCTTCTCCGCGTCGCGTGACAAGGCCACGACGATCAGATCCATCGATTTCCCGAGCAACACTGATGCGAGGCCGACTCCCCCTGATGCCCCCGTTACTAGGAGGACCGATCGTTTTGCTAGAGGTCCCGGTGGATCACTCCACTGTGTCAACGCCTGCCACGCGGTCAAGAAGACTAGGGGAGCGCCAGCCATTTCTTCAAGAGACCAACCGGTGGGGATTGGAACGAGACTTTCAGCGGGTACGACCACTTTCTCTGCCAGGGTTCCCGGCATTTCCACTCCGATCTCGCAGCGCAGAATCCCGATGGTGTCACCCACGCGGATATTCCCCCCACGCGATCCCACGAGTTCGACATCTCCCACACCATCGCGTCCAAGGATGTGTGGCAGGGTGGGTTTGGCCGGATAGAGTCCTTGCGCCAAAAATGCATCAGCCGGATTAAGCGCGGCATACCGCACTGTCACCAGCACATCTGCTGGCCCAGGATGAGGGTCGGGCACCTCGCCGAACCGTAACTTTTCAATCCCCTGGTAGGAGTCCATCAACCAGGCGCGCATAGGTTCTGCCTTGGTGAGAGGCTCTCTGAAGTCATTAGGCATTCACCGGTAAAATCGTCACACGACTTCATGCACATTCTCTTCTCCGACATTCAACCTACTCTCCCGGCGTGAGTAGTCTTGAAGATTGCGCCGGATGATCCCACGAGAGAGTGAGGGATACCCACCGCTGAGCGCTCTTCCTCCAATCGCCGCCACACCCCCGTCTTGATTGCGGATGAGCTCTCGGATGTTGTGTTCGACACGCAGTTGGGCTTCGAGAAAGATTTCTTCTGTAAGGTCCCAAACTTCCGAACGACCGGCGGTTCGCTCCTGTGCTTCGGCATAGAGCGCGGTCGCCGCGATGACCAACAGATCTTCGCCGACCATTTCGATCCGGTTTTGCCGGCCTTGATCATCTCGAAGGGCCTGTCGATGAAGTAGCATGGCGTAGAAAATTGTCCGGGCCATTCGACGACTCGTTCGTTCCACGAAGAGTAGTGTGGAGCGAACCTTCGAGTGTTGAAGCTCTGAGCGAGATGGCATGCGACTGCTTGCCCATTGGCTTCTGTACCAAGGAAGATAGAACTTCAGGAGTCGCCACAACTCGGTGAGTCGGCGAACCCCCGTCACCTCCTCGTCGAGGAGAGGCCTGGCCCGCTCGAGATGCATGTTGAGGCCTTCGCGCGCGACGAATGGTCTTAAGATATCGGTCGCACCTTCGCCTATACGGTACATTTCTGCGTCGCGAACCAACTGTTCGATGCCGAACGCAGGCTCTCCACGAAGCCACTTCGAGTGGGCTGTTTCATACCCCATCCCTCCAAAGATGATCTGGGCGTCTTTCAAGAACTGGATGGTTTTTTCAGAGCAGAAAAGCTTGGCAATGGCGGCCTCAATTCGGACATCGTAATTGTGCTGATCCGCCATTCGCCACGCCGTCAGGGCGAGAGCCTCCATGGCGAAAAGATTCGAAGCCATGCGGCCTAGCCTCATACGTTGCGTCTGTCTGGTGCCCAAGGGTTTCTGGAAGGTGAGTCGCTGGTTGGCCCGATCGAGCGTGGGTTGCCACGCTTGCTTGGCCATGCCCAAGCAAATGGCCGGGATGCTGACGGCCCGGCCCACGTTGAGGATGGTCAACGCGTACTTGAGTCCTCGCCCTACTTCACCGATGACATTTCCCGTTGGGATGTGGACGTCCGTGAACGTCATGTGTGCGTTCTCAAGGCCCCGGCACCCTTCAAATTGACAGCGCTGTCGAATACGAACACCAGATGTCTGCATATCGAGGATGAAGGCGGTGTGGATGTGGTCGTCTGCTCCCTTGCCGTTCGGAACTGGTATCCACATCGTCTGGCCATTGGCTTGGCTCCGTCGCGCGGGCACCCGCGCGATCAATGTGATGTAACGGGCAATGGGGCCATTGGTGCACCACAGTTTCTCACCGTTCACGACAAATGCCGTCCCAGCAGGATTTAAGATCGCCTCGGTCGCAATGTTTGCGGCATCAGACCCAGTCATCGGTTCTGTGAGTGCAAACGCCGAGATGGCTTCTCGTGCGACGATGGGCAGGTACTTGCGTTTTTGCTCCTCATTCCCGAACATTAAAATCGGCATGGCGATGCCGATCGATTGCGGCACGGCGACGGTGAGGGCCAGTGCGTTGCTCCAGCTCGCCATGAGCATGAGCGCACGACCGTAGTTCGTATACGAGAACCCAAGCCCTCCATACTGACGGGGGATTTTCATGCCGAATGCCCCGAGTGCGAAGAGTCCTTTCAGGACTGCGTCTGGTATCTTCGCCGTTCGTTCGATTTCATCTGGATCGACATGGGTTGTGAGAAAGGCCTCCAGGCGTGGGCGGAATTCCTCCCAGGCAGCCTGGTTTTCCGCCGCTTCTTCCGGCGCAAGCAGAAGGGAAAAATCGGGCTTCCCGGCAAACAGCCCTGCCATAAAACTCTGGCCGGTCAATCGCTCTCGGGCCTCTTCGATGCGCTCGAACCCTTTGAACAGGGTGGCCATGGGGCTCCTTTAGGCTGTTAGGGGGTACAGCCGTCGCGATTCTTGGAGTTCTGAAAATTGCGCCGTGAAGTGGCGAAGCATCGGTGCCTCATAGGTCAAGGCGAGGCCGCGAATCAGCTCGCGTCGTTGGTACAGTTCGATGATCGATTCTGCGACATATGTAATCTGCATATTGGTATAGACACGTCGAGGAACGGCTAGTCGGACCATCTCCAGCTCGGGGTGAATCGGTCGACCCGTGACAGGATCCTTTTTCCCGAACATAAGCGTACCAATTTCAACCCCACGGATGCCGTAATCCCGGTACAGCGCGACCGCCAATGCCTGTCCTGGAAATTCAAACTGCGGGATGTGGGGGAGGAACTCCTTCGCATTGAGGTAGATCGCGTGGCCGCCGGTGGGCTTGAGAATCGGGACTCCGGATTGGTCAAGGAGTTCGCCAAGATATCGAACCTGGCTGATTCGGAAACATAGGTATTCCTCGTCGAGCACCTCTTCAAGGCCCCTCGCCATGGCTTCGAGATCGCGTCCCGCGAGCCCTCCATAGGTTGGAAAGCCCTCGACGAGGATGAGCATATTCGTAATATCTTGCGCCCAACGGTCATCGTTGAGGCTCAAGAACCCACCGATGTTCACGAGACCGTCCTTCTTGGCCGACATAGTGCAGCCGTCGCCGTGACTGAACAGTTCCCGCGCAATCGTCAGCAGGGGTGCGCTTGCATAGCTTGGCTCCCGCTCCTTGATGAAAAAGCAGTTTTCCGCGAACCGGCAGGCGTCGAAGAACAACGGAATCCCATATCGGTTGAGCAGCAGTCGGGTTTGGCGAATATTCTCCATCGACACCGGTTGGCCTCCGCCGCTGTTGTTGGTGATGGTCATCATGACAAGCGGAATGTTGTTGTGGCCTACACGATGAATGGTGTCCTCGAGCCGATGGAGGTCCATATTCCCCTTGAAGGGCAACTCGCAGTGCGGGTCATAGGCTTCCTTGATCACGAGGTCAATCGCCTCAGCGCGTTGATGTTCGACATTGGCTCTCGTCGTGTCGAAATGAATGTTGTTGGGGACGCACATACCAGGCTTGACGACCGTTGAGAAGAGAAGATTCTCGGCCATCCGTCCCTGGTGCGTCGGGATGACATGCTTGTAGCCAAAGATCGACTGGACGGTTTCTTCCAGGTGGTAGTAGTTCCTACTACCCGCGTAAGACTCATCCCCTACCATCAGTCCTGCCCACTGTCGGTCGCTCATGGCTGACGTGCCGCTATCGGTGAGCAGATCAACGTAGACGCTCTCGGCGGGGATCTGAAAAAGGTTGTAGCCGGCCTCGCGTAACAACCGATCCCGCTCCTCACGCGTCGTTCGGCGTATAGGTTCCACGACTTTGATCTTGAACGGTTCGGATGGGAATTTCATGTGACAGATCTCGTAAAGCGCCTCAGCTCTGTCTTGAAAGCCTGAGGACTAGAATAGTCGAACACGTACCGAGTCATATCAAAAAGTGGCGCGGGGTCCAGATCGCGCAGAAGCTCCGGTTTCCAGGTGATCTGCAATTGATTGATCATGGTGATAGGTGTGGGCGTTCCAACAACGCCAAGTTGCACCTGACCATAGGATTGGGAAAAAATAAGAATTTCCTGATCAAACATCGCGGCGTTCAAGTCCCGGGCCGCGCCTTGGCGCTTGTAGTCCTTTTCAAAACGTTGAAATGCAGAGGCGCGCTCCAGTTCATCGCGAAACGCATAGAAGATCTTGATCCCAACTCGCTGTTGATCGTCCATGACCTGAATGGCATCAGTCACGACCGATTCCTGCCCCATTTGCTCCCGTGTCAGAACCAATACACGACGGATGATCACGCCACGTTTCACGGCCTCCTGGTTTGCCAAGAGATAATTCGGGTAGAGGGCCTCGCCTTTCTTCCAGATATTCCAGCGCTCCATCAATGCATCGATCGAATGCTCAGCTGTTTGAACTAGTCGGACCGCCTCGGCATTCGCCTCGGCTCCTTGATAGGTCAAGGTCTGCGTCTCCAACTCACGCAGCTCTTTCCCGATGGCTTCCACCTTGCGGGGAATGTATTTCGGATTCTTGGGGACGTG
>CAKKRK010000035.1 GCA_919902665.1 Nitrospiraceae bacterium | reverse complement strand
GATGTGGGCCCTGCGCTTCCTGTACTGGGCAGGAGTCAGCCCTCACCGGCTCAAGGACTTTTACGCCACCATCCGATGAAACCAATACCTCCTCACTCTTTACCACTCACCCCTCCCCAGACTGCTTTGGTGATCTTTGCCAAAGCGCCGATTCCCGGCCAGGTCAAGACACGCCTCTCCCCGCCGCTCACTCCCGATGAAGCCGCTACACTCCATGGGAGCTTCGTCCTGGATACCCTGGAGCGAACACAAACCGCAGTCACAAAGCTCAAGTTGCCGATCGATCGCTATCTGGCCTGCGCCCCGTCTGCGACGCATGTCTTCTTCAAGATTCTGGAGGAACGGCAAGGCGTGAAACTGCTCGATCAAGTCGGCGCCGACCTCGGTGCGCGCATGAATCAGGCCTTTCACACACTGTTCGCGCAAGGATACCGACAGGTCGTCCTCATTGGGACGGATGTACCGACGCTTCCGCTCGAGCATGTCAAACAGGCCATCGCCTCACTGGAGAACCATGATCTCGTGCTTGGGCCAGCATTGGACGGAGGCTATTATCTGATCGGCCTCAAGCAAATGGCTCCAGAACTCTTCGCCGACATTCCATGGTCGACCGATCAAGTACTCAGACTCACACAGGAAAAAGCAACGGCGATTGGCCTCAAGGCTTCCTTGATTCAACCGTGGCGCGACGTCGATACCCTGGCCGATCTAGAAGCCCTCATTGAGGCTTGCAACGCTGAGGCTAAAAAGGCGAAGAATGATCGGGTGTTTTCAAGCCGCACAACCGGCGTACTTCAGGCGCTCGCCAAACGACTTTGTTCGAGAACATAATAGCGTTCCCAACCATTCACCCAAGGGTCCACATGAACCAGCACGTCGCACTCATCACCGGAGGGGCGAAAGGCATCGGGCGGGGGATCGCCCTCGATCTCGCTTCTCGGCAGTGGAAGATCGCTGTCTGCTATAGAACCAGCGACGCTGAGGCCAAGACAACGGCGCAGGAGATCATGCAGCGAGGAGGACAAGCGCTGGTCATCCGATGCGATGTTTCCGACCCAGTGGCAGCCAAGAACATGGTCACACAGGTTGAAAAGGAATGGGGGCGAATCGATGTCCTGATCAATGGCGCTGGCCCCTATCATCGCATCAACCTGCTCGACGAAACCATCGATGGCTGGAACGACATGTTCGACGGCAACCTGCATCCCATTTTCTATCTGGCTCAAGCTGTCGCGCCGGGCATGAAGGCCCGCAAGGCCGGCCGCATCATCAGCTTCAGCATGGCCAATGCGGACCAGATGGAAGCACAGCCCGATGTGACGGCCCACTACATTGCCAAGGCTGGCGTGCTGATCCTGACACGTACTTTGGCGAAATTATTGGCCCCCTATGGCATTACCGTCAACGCCATCTCGCCAGGCTTCATCGATTCGGGAAGCGCGCCGCCGCAAGAACTCGCCGCCATGACCAAACGTATTCCTGCCGGGTACATCGGAACGGTTGACGATACCGTTGCAGCTGTTCGTTATTTACTCAGCGAAGAGGCCCGTTATGTCAACGGGGCAAACATTCAGATCAGTGGAGCGTGGGGAATATGAAGAGATGGAACGGCATTCAGGTTACTTCCTTGCTCACAGAGCGCGCACCCGGAATGATCGTAGTTTCAAATCAAGGATTGTGCTCGCTCAACGTGCACAGTGGAACCAACCTGAATGCCGTTCCTGAGAAGGGACAGGAGAGTAGCGGCGCTCGGCCAATGCGCGCAGGGGAACTAACCTGGATACCGTTCTTTGAGGAGAAGGGAGTTCAGGAAATGGAGGGGTACAGATGAAATCGGAACGGGAACGCGAAGCTCACAGTCGTTTTGTTCAGGCGCTTCAACACGAACATGTTATCTGCACCAAGGCCGGTTGCGGCGGGCCGATGCAGGTGACGGATCACACCCCGCATAACGGAAAGGTCAAGAAGTACGAAGCCGAATGTGAACAATGCCATGCAGTGGAACAGATCACGGGCAAAGAAGAGCACGCACCTCCCTGGGACATCGCTTCAATCACAATGATGGCTGAGATCCATCTTCTCCACGAACAGCCGACATGCCCATACGACGACACGCCGATTACCTTCATCTCGCTGCCTAATCCTCGCCGTAAAGCCCGATACCGCCTCCTGTGCTACTACTGCGGCCGACATACGGAAATGAACTGGCCGCCGCCGGAAGCGAAGCGGTAAAGGCCTAGAGAGATCCAAGACGGGGTCTTGCAATAGATACGCACACGCAGCACCAGTATGGACCGGTGAAAGACCATCACTGAACGGTCGACCACACGAGCGTCGCGGAAAACACCACGATCACGACAGCCAGCGCCCGTTGCAACCTGAGTGGATCCATAGTGATCCCGCGACCACTGCCAATCAATGCGCCGAGCATCACCCAGACCATGCCGATCGGTAGGACCACACAAGCAAACAACGCCATCGCAATCGCATACCCCTGCAGATGCTCAAAGGCCTGGGGCGGAAATATTGTAGATGCAAACAATAGCCCTTTTGGATTAAGCACCGTGGTGACGAGGACAGTTCCTGGACCAATCGTCTGTGATCTTGCTATCGGCGGTTTCTCAGTAGACATCCACATCTTGACGGCAACATAGAGCAGATAGCCACTACAGACGACTCGCACGGCTACACTCACCCACGGATAATATTTCCCGATCGACGCAAGCAAGATTCCCCAGCCTGATATCGCGATCAGATAGCCCATAAGCTCGAAAAGGATCAATGGGCGCGCGTCCCTCCAACCACGCCCCAAACCAGCGGCTGCAAGCAACGTATTCGTGGGGCCAGGAGTGAGCAGTACGAGGGCGCTGCTGAGCAGGAACACAAGCACATGGAAATCGGAGATCATGCTGAACGCGAGATCATTCCGTAAGATGGGAGGATCATAGGCATTCTTTTGGTCCAATGATACTGGTGATACTGGTCATCAGATTATCGACACGGCACCTTCAGGATCGGGATTCACAAGAGTTGCGAAGGGCATCCACCATCCTAACCGCATGGCCGATCCACCACAGAATACTCATGCGTTCTAGATAACCATCCGACGAGCTAGACCGCAAGAGCCTTCTTGATGAATTCAGCCAGCCGGCGAAAGTAGGATCGCCCACCCATCAGATATGTGTCGTTATGTCCGGCACCTTCGACCACATACCAGTCCTTCGGCGGTTTGGCCGCGCCGAAGACCTGGCGACCAAACTCAATGGGAATAATGTCGTCTCTGTCTCCATGGATGATCTGCTTCGGAAGTGACAGCTGCGGGAGCCTGTCGATTAATCGATGTGCGGCTCCGAGGAGCCAATGCACGGGTAACCCACCATAATAGAATTTCGCCACGGCTTCGATGGAAGGAAATGATGATTCAAGAATGAGAGCTGAGGCGGGTCGTTGTACCGCAAGTTCACCTGCCACGGACGCTCCAAGCGATCGGCCGAACAGGACGATTCGTTCAGGGCGGATCTTTCTGCTTTGGGTGAGGTAATCATATGCACCATATGCATCCTGATAGAGTCCCTGCTCCGTGGGGGAAATACGCTGACTCTTTCCATAGCCTCGATAGTCGAACAAGAAGACGGACAGCCCCAGTTGGTACAGCAGCTTCAAGTTTTCAAGGCGGTCGATGATATTGCCGGCATTGCCATGGCACCACAGCATCACCGGACGATCGGCAGCCGCCTCAACGTACCAACCGAAGAGTCTCACACCATCGGTGGCTTGAAACCACACATCTTCAAGCGGCAATCCACTCAGCCTTGCCCAATCTCGGTCTTGCCAAGGTTCAGGATGATAGACGAAGAATTGGTCAAGCACGCCCATGATACGTTTTTCGAACACATCGCATGTTCAATGAAGCTTCTGCGAAGTATGACAGGAGCGGTAGGCTGAGGCGAAGCCTGTTAACGAAGTTTTTGATCGATCTTGTTCCCGGCTTTTTTAAAACCTTCCGCGGTCTTGTCCGCGGCCTTCTTCAACTTGCGCTCGACTTTCTCTCCAATGTGCTTTTCCTCGACCTTCTTGACCACCTTTCCAACGCCCTGTTCGATCTTGTGGCCCACCTTCTTGGCCGTGTTCCCGATTCGTTCGAACACGCCGGCATTGTTCGCCGATTCTCCCTCGGCAAACACGAGCGCTCCTGAACCCGCCCACAAGGGCAGAAGCAGTCCCGCTACCAATCCTATGCGCCGTGCCAATTGCATCATCGACTCTTCAACTTCAGTAAAAGTATAACATGTTGAAACTCACTAGCTCACAGCCACTATACTAGCCGACATGCTGTCGCACCTCAAAACCGTCTTCGCCGTTCGCATTCACATAAGTTCCTGACATTTTCTTTGCATGAATGACATACCATGCTACGGTGCCCAATCGGCATCTGAGGCTCGTTATCTATGTTCATTGTCAAAGAGAGGATGGATGAATGATGAACAACGGCGGAAGGCTGAAAAGTGTGCTGCTATTTCTTATTGCCTGTAGCATCACATTTTCCATGGGCTGTTCGACATCCGGCCAATTTTTCACTCCAGAAAAGAGCGCACTCTATATCAATGACCGACCATTTATTGTTGGCCCTACCGGCAAAATCAAGACTCGCCCGTTTTTCTGGTCAGCAGCCGGCGGGATACCCTATCGCATTGAGAAGGATGGGGCAGTGATTCAGACGGGTAAGCTTCCTTCCAGGTTTCGGGTTGCATCCATATTTTGGCCGCCATTCGCAATCATTTATTGGCCGATTGGATTACGAACGGACATGATCTACGATTTAAATAATGACCCAACTGCGCAAAGGTATGCTCCAGCTCAGAACACTGTACTGACTCCGCAAACTGCTCCAGTTCCGCCAACACAGTAGCGTGTCACAAGCCTCAATCTGAAACCACCGAACCCTGGCATGTTGCCATAACTCGCATGCCAAGGCCCGGTTGCTTAGTGGCTGCCTGATGGCCCTTACGCCTACCTGGCCGCCATGCTCTTAACCTTGAAGATAAAATCCTTCAGCACGTAAACCCTAAACCACTGTTCTGAAATCATCACGTCGGTGAGGCGTGCGAATCGAAGGGAACCAGCCGAGGCACAGAGTCACGAGCCGACAACCGGCCGGAGAAGAGCGCTTTTCAGCCACAGCTCATCGATGAACTGTAGTCACCCTCTGTTTGCCAATGTGACTCACGGGAATATGGTCGCGATAGACTTGCAGCAAGGTAAGGTCCTCGTCCTTTTGATCCTCCACCGGAACCATGGCCAGATCCACCTCGCCCGGCTGCTGCGGACGCGCTTGCACGCGTCGGAGGATCTTGAAGAATCTCCGCACCAGATTCAGCCAACGGACACTGAGCGACATAATCTCCCATGCTCGGCGGGGATAAAAAATCAGCGGGTTTTCAAGCGGCATGCCGGGCCTACGCATCGTCCGCACTTTGAGCCGGAACATGCCGGCCTCCAACGGGTGAATCCCTTCCAGGGCGATGCTGCCCCCCAAGCACAACAACAGGAACATCACCTTGTAAATGTCCTGGTCTTTCGCCGCGGCCCGATACAGCACCCGTTCGATATGCTCCTCCGTATAGTATTGCTTCCAGGCATTACGATAGGTCCGTTGCCATTCTTCTTTGGACATGAGGGGATGGCCCATCGTGACATGCTCTAAATCGTATTTATTCATGTCCGGCTCGATCCACGCGCCGCGTTCACAATGTTTCCGATGGTCTTCTGAGCCAGGCAACGGCGTGAGACAGAAGAATTCGAGGCCGTCCAGAGGAAGCTCGTTCTTGATGATCTCGATATCGCGCGCGATGGATTCCGGCGTGTCGGTAGGAAAGCCCAAAATATACCCGGCCACCGTCGTGCAGCCGTGGTCTTTCCACGCTTGCAGCATCTTCCGGTATTGCCAGATCTTGTTTTGCAGCTTCTTCGCCCCGGCGAGCGAATCGGGGTTGAGGTTTTCAAGCCCGATAAAAATGTTATTGCAGCCGGCTCTGGCGCACTTTTCAATGAACCGTGGAATCTTATAGGCGCCGACGTCGACCTGGGCGGTAAATGAGATCGCCAGACCTTCCCCCTCCCGCATCTGAATGCATCGGTCGAGGATCGCCTCCCAGTTGCTGTTCCTGGCGAAATCGTCGTCCGTGATAAAAAATCGTCCGACCCCCTGTTGCAGATTGACCCGGATGATCTGCTCGATATCATCCGCTGAGCGGTAGCGAGACTTGCGTCCCTGCACATTGATGATCGTGCAGAAACTGCATTGAAACGGACATCCTCGCCCCGCGTCGAAACTGGAGAGACGGCGAAATGTATTTTTCACGATCTGAACGGGTAAAAAAGGCGACGGTGAGGACTCGAGACTTCGGCCCTCGTTCAAGAAATTGTACAGAGGCTTGAGCTTCCCCGCGTAGGCATCGCGCAAGACCTCATCCAGATGGCCTTCCGCTTCTCCGGCAAACAGACTGATGCCCTTCACTTCGGCGGCTTGAAGATCGCGTGGCAACGTAGGGAGCATGGCGACACAGCCGCTGACATGGAACCCGCCGATGGCGACCGGAATATTTGCCTTGAGAAAGTGGTCAGCCAGATCGACCGCGCGCGGGAACTGATTGGTTTGCACGCCGACGAAGCCCACCATGCCGGACGTATAGCCCTTGATCTTTCGAATGATGGAACGGATGGGGATGACTGTGTTCGTTTCGTCGTAGAGGTCAATATCAATGGCGACGTCCTCGCCCAACACCTTGCGTTCCTCGCAGTCAAGCGCGAGACCGTTCAAAACGGCGAGTGTGTTTGAGGGAATGGCCGAACGGATCCACTGAATCACGTAGCCATCGTCATCGTAATGGGACGGCTTGATGAGAACGAGGAGAAAGTCTTTGGCTGCGCCCATAGC
This sequence comes from Nitrospiraceae bacterium, assembly GCA_919902665.1. GTDB lineage: Bacteria > Nitrospirota > Nitrospiria > Nitrospirales > Nitrospiraceae > Nitrospira_D. The sequence continues at coordinate 56,328 of CAKKRK010000035.1, read as the reverse complement.
GTGCCGCTTATATCCGGTTTTTGCGCCCTCCACGAACAAGATGAAAGCTAGGACGATTGCATAGGGATGTCAAGAAAATCAGGTTGCACCGGACACATGGAAACCGCAGCCCGCGCGCTGGCCATCATGTCATCTCTGAGGTATACTCCGTCGCTGCACTACCGCTGTTCAAACACACTTATTGTCATGCAGACTTCAGCCCCCGGCATAACGAGCCCACTCACAACATGCGACGTCCTCGTGGTCGGAGGCGGCCCGGCCGGCTCGGCCATTTCTGCGCTGCTGGCAGAAAAGGGATGGGACGTGCATGTGCTGGAGAAAGACCGCCACCCGCGCTTCCACATCGGCGAATCGCTGCTCCCTCATTCACTCCCGATATTGCAACGATTGGGTGTGCTCCCGGAAGTCGAAAAGATCGGCATCACCAAATACGGTGCGGAAATTGTCTCGCCGTATCACGGACGATCCCGCACCCTGTACTTTTCGAAGGCGCTGGACGGCTCACAACCGTATTCCTATGAAGTTAAACGGGCCGAATTCGATAAGATCCTGATCGACAACGCCGTCAGCAAGGGAGTCCGCGTACATGAGGGCATCCGGGCGAAACGCGTTGAGTTCCGGCACAACTCTACCCATCTGGTTCAGGCTGAAGACCGGACGGGAAACGCGGTCGGCTACGAAGCCAAGTTCGTAGTCGATGCCAGCGGGCGCGACACATTTCTTTCCGGACAATTTGGCGGCAAGTATCGCAATCCCAGCCACAACAGCGCGGCTGTGTTTGGACATTTCGAAGGCGTGCGACGGCTGCCCGGAAAGGATGAGGGCAATATCAGCATCGTCTGGTTCGATCACGGCTGGTGGTGGATCATTCCGTTCAAGGACGGCACGACCAGTGTGGGAGCGGTCTGCTGGCCCTCATATATCAGCACCCGAAAGGTTCCGCTGGAGCAATTTCTGTGGGATACGATCGCCCTCTGCGCTCCCGTGGCAGAACGTATGGCCAAGGCAACACTCATCGGCCAAGCCTATGCCGCCGCCAACTACTCCTATCGCCGATCGACCATGCGTGGCGACGGATACTTGATGGTGGGCGACGCCTTCGCTTTCATCGACCCGGTGTTCTCCAGCGGCGTGCATCTGGCGCTCAATAGCGCCACACTGGGCGCCGACGTCGTCGATGCCTATTTGCGGAAGTCACCAGAATACCAGCGACACCTCCAGGAGTTTGAACGGAGCGTCCGCTTGGGCGTAAAAACCTATTCCTGGTTTATCTATCACTTCACCCAGCCGGCCTTCCGCAATCTGTTCATGTCCGAAGGATCCAAATTCAAAATGGAGGAGGCGATTCTCTCCATTCTAGCCGGCGACGCCTTCGGCAAATCTCCGACGAGACTCCCAATTTTCCTGTTCAAAATCGCCTATTATCTCGTCTATCTCTTCAACTTCAGGGAGAATTGGACGGCATTCCAGCGCCGCATCCGCGGCGTGCCGGAAACCGTGACGACGCTCAAAGATTATGCCATTCACGATCGCCGATAACGACAGCGAGGCCGCGCGACTGTGAAATTGACGACCATTCCACCATCCACCATGGCAGCCCGACGAGTTTCAGAAACAACCGCCCGACCGGACGTGTCATATGTCGAGTGCGCACAGCTGCCGCTCACGCTAGCCGAATCCACCGCGTATCCTATGGCCATCGTCACGTTTGGGCAAACGCTGTCCAGCACATTCCCATGCCCGGTCATCGCACTCGATCTCCCTCAGATCGATGGACCGCCGATGGCCGAGGTCTGGACATCCGACAGGCTCATAACACTCCACACAGACCCTGCCTGCTCAATCGCCATGAACGGCAACGTTCTTATCGGTTCAATGAGTCTCGAGGAGGGCGCGGACCGGTCCATGGACGCCGCAGCCTATGAGGCCTATAAAGCCATTCTCCATCGGCTCCATACCTTGGGATACCCCTATTTGTGGCGGATCTGGAATTACTTTCCCCGCATCAACGACGATCAGAACGGGCTCGAGCGGTATCGGCGATTCTGCCTGGGGCGCCATCACGCGCTGACCAAGACACTGGCTGATTTTCCCTCTTCCCTGCCGGCGGCGACAGCCGTCGGAACGAAATCCGGCCCGCTGCAAATCATGTTTCTCGCCGGGACGCAGCCTGCGACACATCTCAGCAATCCGCGCCAACTGAACGCCTACGACTACCCTCAGGACTATGGGCCTCGCAGCCCATCATTCGCCCGGGCCACGCTCACTCGGTCGGAGGAGGAATGCCGGCTCTATCTTTCCGGCACTGCGAGCGTCGTCGGACACGCAAGCCGCCATGCCGGGCTGCCGCGCGCGCAAACGGAAGAAACGATTCGGAACATCCAGGCCGTCTTCGAGCAGGCACAGCATGCCGCAGGCTTCAACCTCATCGGCACACAGCGCCAGGCGCTCTACAAAGTCTATGTGCGCGACTCCGCCTCGCACGCTGAGATACAGGACGCTATCATGCATTCGCCCCTCTCTGGCGAACAGGTCCTATTCCTCCAGAGCGATCTCTGCAGAAAAGAATTATTGGTTGAAATCGAGGGACTGATCATCTCTGGTTGATCATGCTCACACAATCCCTCTGTGTTTAGACACAACATGAAGGAGCCGCCGGTAATGCTCCCTGCTAGACTACACAGCTCTAAACCCCGCCCGTTCAACGGAACGGGACAGAACCAAGCCTCTACGGCACGGTTTTATTTCACGGTCGACTGCGACTGGGTTCCCGGCTCGCAGGCAGGACTCGAGCGCCTGCTGCACCTGTGCGACCAATACCAGATCAAGGGAACGATCTTCTTCGCTGGACGATTCGCAGAAAACTATCCGGATTTGGTCCGTGAATGCCACCGCCGTGGACACCAGTTAGGGACGCACGGGTGGGCCCATGGAGGACTTGAGCACGACGAGGACTTTCGCGTGGCCAGCTACGAGCAACAACGGGAATGGATCAGCAGGGCGACCGATGCCGTCGAACAGGCCTCAGGGATACGGCCCGTTATTTTCAGAGCCCCGAATCTCCGTATCGGAGAAGCGACCTTGCGGGCCCTCGAGGATGAAGGCTATCGCTACGACTCATCGGTTCCAGCCAGGCGCTTCGACATGGGATTTGGGCGCGTGCACTATACGAAATATTTCTGGGCTCCACTGGAACCCTACAACCCCTCCTGGCAAGGGCTGCATCGGCCTGGCAAGAGCAGCATTCTTGAGATCCCCCCCTCGGCCTGCCTCTTTCCCATCAACCTCGCCACGCTGCGGGTACTGGGTTTACCAGCCTTACAGCGCATGATCGAGTGGATCGGTCGTCGCTCACGACATCTCGTGTTCTACTGCCACCCGTCCGAATTCATTCATGCCAAAGATCAGATTTTCCCTCGGACGATGTCCAGGTGGAATCGATGGGGCATGCGACCGGCGAACCTCGCTCTGCTGGAATCCCTAATCGACTCAGTTTTTGATTTGGGGTATGCTCCGGTTCCGATGTGGGAGAGTTCACCCCGATATATTCCTATACGACAACCGGTCATACCGGAGATAGCCGGCTATCATTCCGATCAGGCTTAAGACAAGGAGGTGTGTTGATGAATAGCTTACGCCCAGCTGCATTGGTCCTCTGCGTTCTCTTCGTCGCCATAATGGGCTGCCGAGGCGGCGCACAGATCTTCCAGGTCAAGGACGCGCCTGTTCAAACTGCGACAGGCAAACAGCCAAGTTTAGAAGATGTCCAGAAAGCCATCATCACCGCAGGCGTAGGGCTAAACTGGCAAATGGCAGTGGCCAAACCCGGTGAAATCATCGGGACCTTGAACGTCCGGAGCCACCAGGCTGTCGTCTTGATTCCATACACAACAACGAACTACAGCATCATTTACAAAAATAGCACCAATCTGAAATACAATGCTGAGAAACAGACCATTCATGAAAACTACTCAGGCTGGATCCAACGGTTGGACGGGGCCATTCGCGCACGGTTAACCGCAGCAGGGATGTAGCTTTAGCGCTCTTCCCTGCCGCGCGATTCGGCAGGGAAGAGCGTGCGGGCCGATCCCCTGCTCATTCAGACATCCATCGATTATTTGTGTATGTGCCCCGGCACTTCTTGGCGGTGATAGTGGTGGGCTGGGCTCGCAGATTCCGTCCGCTTGAAACAGATCCGATATAACCCTCTGAGATAGAGTCCTCGACTGATAAGCTTCCACGCCACCATCCTTACGATCCCGGCGATATCCGCCAACGGACGGAAATGACTCGGAGTCGGCCCTGATCGCGATGTGACCGTGACAATGACGTGTTTGAGTTCAAACCCTTGCCTGGCTGCTTCGATCAGAATCTCGCTCTCATAGACGAAACTCGCACGTAGGCCATGGGGAATCGTCACTGTTCGTAAGAGCTGAGCAGGATACAGCCTGAATCCGGATTGGCTATCCTCGATCGGCATTCCGGCCGCCCATCCGATCCAGAAGTCGGCGATCCGGTTAGCGGCGTAGCGCCAGAACGACGTCTGTCGTTGGTCTCGGCGTCGGACGCCGATGATGAATGCAGCGGCATATTGGGTTGTTTGCTCCAGAAATGAAGGAATCTCTTCCGGCGCATGCTGACCATCAGCATCCAGTGTCATAACGCCGACTGCACCATGAGCCAAGGCATGATCGAATCCGCGCATGAGGCTACCGGCCTTGCCACGGTTCTCATCGTTGCGTAAGACCGTCACATCCAGGCCTGCCAATGTCTGTATCGTCCCATCGATGGACCCATCGTCCACGACGATCACGTTTGAACAGTGTCGGCGCGCGCGCGTAGCCACCTCACGGACAGTCGTAGCCTCGTTATAGGACGGGATGACGACCCAATACGATCCCGTCGCTCGTTCCTCTTGAAGCGTATCTCGCAACATGCTGCTCATCATCAGGCACTCTTGAGGCACATCTCTGGATAACAATGCAGGGTGGTCAAAAATGTCGCTGCTCTCATCCACCCAACCCCGGCGCGCCAAGACGCGCCTTTCCACAGGCGCGGCAGCAGCGAGCGGATATGTACTTTGCCTTCGATTTCTGGTCTGAGCGATGCGACCTGCCTGCGCGAAGCGCTTCGGCGAAGGCAGGGAACGCAGCTGACGGCCTTTTTCACCATCCTGCTACGCCATGCCTCCATTCACCCCGATAACCTGTCCCGTAATATATCCGGCCTGCTCTGACAGCAAAAACGAGACCAGCGCCGCCACTTCTTCCGGAGTGCCGGCACGTTTCATCGGCACCATCGCTTCAATCTGCTCCGGCTTGAAGGCATTCCTGGTGGAGGGTGATTCGATTAAGCCGGGCGCTACCACATTAACCGTGATGCCTCGTGACGCCAATTCGATCGCCAGCGACTTGCTCGCCCCATGCAGGCCGGCCTTGGCCGCGGCATAGTTCGTCTGGCCGCGGTTGCCGATCACGCCGGCTAACGATGAGATGGAAACGATCCGCCCCCAGCGCGTGCCGATCATCGGCAGCAACAGCGGCTGCGTGACGTTGAAAAACCCGTTGAGCGAGAGATCGATCACCCTGCTCCACTGCTCGCCGGACATTCCGGCCATCGGCGCATCCTCATGCAAGCCAGCGTTGTTGACCACGATTTGAATCGGCCCATCTTTCAACAGTGTGTCAAGCGTCCGGCGTGTCGCACCCGCGTCCGTGATGTCGAAGGACACGCTCGCCGCAGTCCCGCCATGAGCCGTGATCTTCTCGACCGTCCGTTGAGCCGACTCGACATGCCGGTACGCATGCAGGATCACGGCATGTCCGTCGGCGGCCAGCCGTTCGGCAATCACTGAGCCGATGACACCGCTCCCACCCGTAACCAGCGCGCGTCTCTGCGTCATACCGGTGCCCGTTTCAAAAACATCGAGGCCCGCCCGCTTATCACTTCACGGCCTCCGGATGAAATAGCAAATCGATACAGAAAACTGTCGTCTCCCATGAACAGGCGCGTCGCCTCGATCGTCAGTTCATCCGGACAGTCATCAAGCCGGTCGATTCCGAACACCACATCACGTACACCTCCGACATAGCCGATCGACCCGTCCGACGACATCCCTCCATTGAGCAACCCGACATGGACTCCCATCGCTTGAGCGGCATATTCGATCCCCGCGACGGCATCCAAGCATGCGCCACGGCGAAGCGGATTTTCCGGATCGTGATGGGTCTTTGTATGGCAGCGAATCGATGACTCGTCCCATGATGCCGCCCGGTCGAGCAGCCGCATGGACCCCGCATGGGGAAGAAAGGCTGCCAGGTCGTCTTTGGTCAAATACGGCATAGCTCAAGATCCACAATGAGCTGCTGGCTATCCGACAAGCTGAACCCGACGGTTCGCCCGCCGCCAGCAGCGGCAGCGCTCAATAGAAGCAACGCGCGGGCAGCGGGATTGTCTTGCCGAACCCGTTCCAATTCGGGATCGTCAAGACCGGCTGTTTTGCCTGTATGCGCTGTTTCAAGATGCACCCGCATGACGGGAGAGGAGTCGTCCGAGGGAGGTGTCAGCACGAGCGCCACGGCAAATCCCTCTGTAATGGGGCGAGCCTGGCTGAGCGGCTCCGGCACGACCAGATCGTAGGCCACCAGCAACACCGGCCGTTGTTCCACACACACCACTGTCGCCGCTTCCAGCAAACCGGCTGCAAACGAATCGTCGTAGCAAGACAGCGCCGTCGAGGACTGTTGCCCGGCCGTCGCAATGCCCCAATAGCCGGCGGCTGTGTTATGTACCGATTGATGAAACAGCGTCGGGGAAATCATCCGATCCGGCAAACAGAGGGCACGACAGAGTTTGTCGAACACGCCCATTTCACCACCCGAGGAGGCAAACACAGTCGGCACCTCGCGAGGGTCCAAGCCCGATCGGCCGATAGCTTCTTGCGCAACCTGCATGGCCCACCGGACGCAGTCACTACTCCGCCGCCGTTCATTCGGAGGCAGCAGTTTTGCTTCCGGATCGGGCACGGCTCCCGGTCGATAGGGGCGAATCCCGGCGAGCACTTCTCGACCGACATCCCAACCGACAAGGCCTGAAGCCAAGAGACCAATGCCGCCGATCGAGACCTTCATGGCAATTTCCCTAAGACCAAGCTGCAGTTATTTCCGCCGAACCCGAAGATGTTACTCACCGCGAAAGAAATGGAGCCGGTCTGGTTCTCGCGAAGAATCCGGCTTTTCAACGAAGAATCCACTCGCTGGCAATTGAGCGTCCCGGGCATCAGCCCCTGGGCAAGACAGAGGGCGGAAATGACCGCTTCCGTGATACCGGCAGCACCCAACGTATGCCCGGTCCAGCCTTTGGTTGAACTGCATGCAGGCCGAGCCCCAAAAATACTATAGACAGCCTTGTCCTCGACTGAGTCGTTCGCCCTCGTCGCTGTCCCGTGCAGATTGATATATTCAATGTCCTCAGCACGAAGCGAGGCCCGAGCCAAGGAGTCTCGAATTGCGCGGACCGCCCCTGCCCCTTCGGGGTGCGGATGCGACATATGATAGCCGTCCGTGCTCTCACCATAGCCGAGAAGGGCGACAGTTCCTCGTCCGCCCACCCGTTCGCCGAACTCCAGTAATGCATAGCCGGCCGCCTCACCCAGCGACAATCCGTCCCGATCTTCGTCGCAGGGCCTGCACGGATCCGCCGACAACAGTTGTAGCGCGGAAAATCCATACAACGTCGTAAGACAGAGGCTATCCACTCCACCAACCACGGCGGCATCACACAGGCCGGCTTGCATCAACCGGGCGGCGGTCGCAAAGACTTTCGCGCTCGAAGAACAGGCGGTCGAAATCACCATGGCCGGCCCCTGCAATCCGAGACAGGTCCTCACGAAATGCCCAAGAGAAAACATGTTATGCGTATATCGATACCGCGGCCTGTACCAGTCCGGAAGCCGATCGGTGGAAGGATCGCGCTCGCGGTAGGCATGTTCGGTCTCCAGAATCCCGGACGTGCTCGTGCCCATCACGACAGCGATCCGATGGGCACCGTATCGCTGTTTCGCCTCCGCCGCCGCCACCATGAAACCGTCCTGCTGAAGGCCAAGCCAAGCCAGCCGGTTGTTGCGACAGTCGAAGGCCCGTAGTTCGTCATCGAGTGAGAAATCCTCGAGGCCGGTTACTCGTCCGATCGATGTTTTCAACGCCACATCTTCGAAGTCGCACGGCTTTAAGCCGGATCGCCGCTCCTGGAGAGCCTGAAGAACGGGGCCAACCCCTCGGCCATTCGCCGTCACGAGGGTATAGGCGGACAATGTCAGGGGAGTCATCGGTTTTGGATCAGGCATCAGTCGCCTCCCGCTGCGCCATCAACCCTGAAAAGAGCAGACAACACAACGATCCGCAGGCTGCGGTCAATCCAATTGCATGGAGCACAGGGATCTTCGAGAAGGCCAACAGGCCGAACACGAGAATCGTTGTCGTGCTACAGACCAGTAGACCAAAAACGGTCTTAGCTCGCTCGATTTCAGTCCCCTCCCGTCGATTAAAGAACAGAGAATAATCGAGCCCCAACCCGATCACAAGCAGAAAGGTTGCCACATGAAATAACGAGAGCGACTCGCCCGATCCTTTTAAAACAGCAACCACAACAATCAAGGCGCAGCCGATCGGAGCAAGTACCGGTCCGAGCCGAGTGATCGATCCCAATCCGACTGCCAGCGAAACCGTAATAGCAATTGTCCCCCACCCCACTAATTGCATCATCCGATTGCGATAGGCCCGCATCAGCCGGTTCGACTCTTCCTTCAGGTCCACATAACTCACCGAGGTATCTCCCCAGCTTGCCGCTGCCGTCGCAAGCTGGGTCCGATCAAAAACTCCACGGAGCGGAACAATCGCTAGCCATTCATCCTGATGGGAGAACAGCAACGACTCCAATTTCATTCCCAACGTCGTCCCCCTGAATGTATCCCGATCGATAAACGGCAGACTCCGTGCCTCAGCAACCGCCGTCACGAATGGAGCGAACAACCCGGGCATAAACGGCAGCCCCTTCTGCGCGACAGCGAGATTTCTTTCAAGCACCTCCCGCTCAGGCAAAACCTTCAGCCGATCCTGCTGCACATGATGGCTCGGCAGATAGCGCGAGACCATGTCGTAGCCGGACAACACACGACCTTCTCGCAGCTGCTCCAGCCTCGGCATCATGGCTTCAGCCTTCATCAAGAGAGCCTCGACGCTCGTCCCTTCGACGACCAATAGATCCCGCACATCCGGCGCACCCAGTTCCTGTCGCAGATGCTGATCCAGCTCTTTCTTGTCCGCCGACAGGGGGCTCAGACTCTCCAGATCTTCCTGCCAGAACGGTGTATCTGACCATATCAGTACAATTGTCGCAAGAATGACCGCCACCGGCACCACAATCTTCGCTTTCGGCAGATCATCCACCAAGCGCCCCAAATCCGGTCGGATTTCCCGAGGAACAAATCCGGCAGGGACACAGACAGGGAGCACCCACCGAGTCACCACCGCCGCCGTTCCCAGCCCGACTACCGCAAAGAGCCCCAGTTGCGCCAAGGCAGGAAAGCCGGCAAGCAACAACGATGAAAATCCGATGGCCGTCGTCACAACCCCCAGCCGCATCGTCGGCCAGATCGCGCGCATCGTCGTCTGGGCAGACTCCTTCCTGGTCAGATGGCTGAACAAATGGATAGGGTAATCGTCCACGACGCCCAACAGCGTGATGCCGAACCCCAACGTGATGCCATGAACGAATCCGAACCAACTATTCACTGCAACCAGGCCGGCCAGGATTCCGCTGGTCAGCGGAATCAGACTCAAGACCATCAGAGTCACCGATCGATAGGTGACGCAGAGAAACACAACGACCAGCAGGGACGCCGTGACTGAAAGCCACCAAATCTCCTGTTCGATCGTTTGCTGGATTTCCACCGCAAATACTCCGGGTCCGCTCAGAAGCAATCGGGCCGACGACGAGTCCTTGCGTAACTGTTGAAAGACCGCCTGAATATGCTGCTGAATGGCTGCCTGCGGCTCGGCATCGAACCCGGCGGCTTTGGTTTGCACCACGAGCAGAGCCCGCTGGAGATCCGCCGACATCCAAACTTCTCGATGCTTCGTCGGCGCCTCCCACTCGGACCAGGACTGGAGAATCCCCAGGAACTCTCCGGTGGGGTCGGATGGAATATATTCCTTGATGAGGAGACCGAGTGGAGACCGTAGATCATCCAGCCGTTTTTCAAGAGCCCCGCGCAGGGAGTCCACCGAAAATGTATCCGCCTGTAACGTAGAACTCAGAAAATACCGCAAGCGAAACAAGAGCTGCTGCTCATCGGAAGAGAGCCCCTGCGCCCCATTCCCCACAAAATCAATCTGCGCATCTCCTTGCAGCCTCTTGCTCAGGTCCCGGCTCAGCCTGGCTAACTCATCCGGTTCTGCACCCTCAATCGCCACAAGAATCAACCGGCCCGCCAGGCCAGACCGCACTTGAGTCAGCAACAACCGTTGGGTATTGGTAGTCCCTTCCGGAAGGAGATCGCTCAGATCGCTATGGATCGATAATTCTGTTGCCGCGAGCCACAGCGCGCCGGCGAAGCAGATGCTCCAGATAAGAACCGGCCACCGAGAGGCTCTCACTTGGCCGCCCCTCGACGAAGCGTCATCACCGACCGGTCGCCGTCCGCTGCATGGATGACGATGGAGCTGATCCTCCCCTCGGAGCCTGAGAATACGAGGTCTTCAACCATCGATCGTCCTGCCGGATCACGAGGGCGCAACACCAACGTCCACTTAAGCCTGGTCCCCTCTATGACCGTGTCATATGATTGCATGAGCCGGCCTGCGTCTCCGGTAAAACCTGCCCGAAATGCCTCGACGAACCCGTGCAAGCCCGGATAGTCTCCCAGAGAAATACTTTTTTTTAGACGCTTTCGTTCGCTCTCGAAAGTCACGAGGTCTCCTTCGACGACATAGCGTTCGTGGTAGGGTTCCAGCACTTCTTTTTCCAGTCGAGACGGAGGCGTGAAGCGCAATATGCCGCGCACAATGAGCGGCGCACTCAGCAACGACGAATGCGTCGCCTCTTCGAAGGGCACCGCAGGTTCCCGCTCTTCCTTCAGCGACGCCACGACCTGCTCGACCGTCCAGGCGCCGGTCACGTCATCGCCGAGAGCAGAGGCGTTCTCTGGAGCGGCTACAGTTCCCACCAGCAGCAGACCGCTAAACAAAAAGAACAGGCTAATTCGAACGATTCCACACATCATAGAAGTTGAACCAATTGTCCGGCGCAAGGCGGCAGACCTCCTCGAGGCGGCCGGCAAATCGCTGCACCTCCTGCGTCAAATCGATATCCCGGCGGTCATGCGGCACACAAGTCTCGCCGCTAAATGACTCAAGACGCACGTCATAGCGGTTTCCTCCCCGATAGAGCCCGAAAAACAGCACCACCGGCGCCTGAACCACATGAGCCATACGGATCGGCCCGGTCGGGAATCTGGCCTCACTGCCGAAAAACGAACATCCGATGGCCTGATCTTGCGGCGTCACACGATCACCCATCGCACCGACGATCCCACCCCGTTCGAGACATTCCTTCACTTGCAGGAGTGCGTGAATCCCGCCCGTCTGAATCACCGTGTCAGCCATCATGGGGTTCAATGTCTGGGTCAGTCCGCGAATCAACGGCGCATTCTGCTCATCCATGAGGATTCGAATGTCGAGCTGTCGCCCGAGGAGACCCATCGCCCGGACCGCTTCGAAACTTCCGAGATGCGCGCCTAATAGCACACAGCCCCGTCCCTTGGCCAGCTCCCGATCCAGCACATCCAGGCCATGGAACCGGATATCGAAAAGGTCGAACTGTCCGCGGAGAAAATAGACTCGGTCAAGAATTGTGGAGGCGAATGCGTGATAATGGCGGAACAGTTCGCCCCATCCGGCAGGCCGGCCAAGGGCCCGCTCACGGAATCGCGCAATGGCCCGTCGGGCAGACCCCGATCCTAGCAAGTAATACACACAAATCGGATAGAGCAGCGCGCGGGCGGCCGGACGGCCGAGGAATTGCGCTACCCAGGCCATGATCCGAATACCGGCGCGGCTGCCGCGCTCCGATTGTTGTCGCCACGCGAGGCTCACACCCCTTCCATCTGCGCCGCCGTCCCGGATGCCAGTTCAATCACGCCGGACGCAATAAGCCTGGTCCCGACCCGGCAAGAAAACGAGGCCAGCGCAACCTCATCCTGATTCACACAAATGGTAACGACCTCACCAGGCTTCAACGGAGAGGAGAATTTCACCATGGGCAATCCCCTCACCGACCGAGCCGCCGCACTGTGACGCAACGTCTCGATCACTTCACCAAGCAACACCACGCCAGGCACAACCGGGTGTCCGGGGAAATGTCCCGCGAGCGACGGATGATCGTGGCCGATCAAGACCGTTCGTTCATGCGCCATCGCCTTCCCTCTCCAGCCATTGCCGGGCCAACTCGTTCACGGATTCTCGTGGAAGCTTGCCGGTTGCATTCCGTGGCAGACTCGGCACGCACACCAACGGACGGGGCATGAATACCGGGTCAACATACGCGCGCAGCTTCTGTTGAATCTCTTCGCTGGTTTTGCCGGGAGCCACGACAAATGCCATGAGCCTCGTGACGAGGCCGGCCCCCTCCTCCGGCAAGAAAAAGACTCCATCTTGCACGCCATCGATTTTCAGCAAGAGCTGGTTCAAGTCGCCGAGGGATATCCGATGGCCGGCGACATTCACCTGATCCGCTTCGCGGCCATGCACGACGAATGTTCCATCCGTATCGACTGTGATGCGATCCGGCACAGGCACAGGCGTCGGAAGATACCATGCCTGCACCAGACATGAGGATGCGTCCTGCGCCACATGCACCCCTTCCAGGGGATGCCACCGGTCGCCGTCGATTGTGCGCCGTTCGGCGATGCTACCGGCTTCGGCAAACCCGAAAATTTCATGGACTTCGGCTTGAAAGTGCTCCTCAGCCTGCTGCGCCAAATTGCGGGGCAACGGGGCTGTCGCAGAAAGAATGAGTCCACCCGGCGGCATGCTGATACTTTCTGACACGCAGGCGCGAAGATGGAGAGGCGTCGTCACGAGCATCCATCCGTTCGCCGCATCAGCCAGCACACTCCTGATATCGGCCGGAAACAGCGGACGCCCGGCATGCATCGCCAAACCATGCATGATCGGTAACATCACAGACGCTTCCAGCCCGAACATATGCTGATGCGGAACGGTCGCCACCACCGAAAGACGATCCCCTGCCTTGATCCCGAGTCTCACTCCGGTCGCCTGGGCCACAGCTGTCAAGGCTCCCCACGTCTTCTTATTCGGCACGGGCCGTCCCGTACTCCCGGAAGTGAATGCAACAGCCACAACCCGATCAGGCGGAATCCGTGGAATATCCATCGGCCACGGAGCCTGGTCCCCCCTCAGCTGGATCGAGACGGAATCGATTCCCTCAATGGCATCGCCTCGATCCGTCAGGGCATAGCTTCCGGGAAACTCTCTGGCAATCCGAAGCAGCGTTTGAGACGCCCGGCTTTGTGGAAGTAACGTTACCTGCCGCCGCATGATGGCGGCAGCGAATCCCACCAGAAAGTCATAGCGGTTGGCGGCAAGATTCAGCGCCGTAGATCGATCGGGCAACGACTCCGCCAGGGAAGCCGCGTCGGTCAAAAACTGGCGGACGGTGCGCGGCCCTTCCTGATCCCAGGCCAGCACATCGTCGACATCGTAGGGGCCGATCAAGGGGGTCTCACGCATGGCCCTATCGACCGTCACTTCGTGCGGTTCTTCTCAATAGCTGCCGCCAACGCCCGCAAGGATGAAAAGATCGTTTTGATCTGCGGATCACTCGACTTGAGTTGATACCCGTAGGTTTGTGAAATGGCCAGCGAGAGTTCCAACGCATCGATCGAGTCGAGCCCCAACCCTTCGCCGAACAACGCGGCCTCCGGTTCAATGGCAGCCGGATCGATCTTCAGCTTGAGCGTCTGCACAATGAGCTTGGCAAGATCTCGTTCAAGCAACGATGCGCCAGACTGTTCCATCTCTATACCGAGTCCTTCACCGCCCGATAGTCTCTCAAGAGCCCGCTGAACCATTCCTTCACCGTACAGGCTCCAAAACCCGATCCCTTCAATGCATCAATGATCGTTTCGGGGGGAACACACTGTTCCGTCGTTTCCCACCAATAGGCCATCAGTTTCTTCATGTCCTGATTGCCGGTCCCGGTGGCGAACGCGGCCCCTAACAGGGTCTTGATATAAAACCGCGATAGGAGGAGTACGAACGCCGATCGGGGTCGTGAGATCTCCAGTAACATGACGATCCCTCCCGGCTTGAGCACACGCCGATACTCGGCAAACGCGCCCCGAAGATCCGGCACATGCCGCAGCGCATAACCCATGCTGAGAAAATCGAAATGTCCGTCTGGAAACGGCAACCGCTCGCCGACACCGCGCACCAAATTCCGGCACGGGCCCTTCTGCGCTTCGCGCAGCATGCCGATACTGGGATCGAGCCCGACGACCGAGCCGGATGGACCGACCAGACTCAGCGCGCATTGCGTCACCAGTCCCGGTCCGCATGCGACGTCGAGCACCCGCATGCCTGGCTTCAATCCCGCCGACTCAAGCGCTTTCTTCCGATACCATAAGCCGGACCCGAACCCGGTGGCCTTGTCGATATTGCGATACTGATACGCTGTTCGGTTGAACAGCTCGTTGAGGAATCCCTGCCTGGCATCCAGCTCATCATAGTACTGGTGTAACGGCGGATGGGGAGCGATCGGCTCAACGGCTTGATTTGGGCGCTGTGGGCTGGGCTGTTCAGTGGATCGGTTCATGGGAGAATCCTGAGCCTCCGACGCCTACACTTGTAGCAGGACACTCTATACACGGCAAGAGAAAGTCAGCCAGGCGATCAGAAAAATGCTTGAATGGAAACCACCACATCATTGTCGCGGTCGCGATGGTTGTAATCCATCCGTACCGCCCAGTTCTGAGCAAGAGTCAGACGCGAGCCGGCATACCAGCGGATGTCGTCCGATTTATCGCCGAACGGATACCGGCGATACGACCACGACAGCATCAGTTTCCAACGATCAGTCACATCCGCCAACATCCCCACCGTGGCGCCGCCGCCGACACGATGCCGCTCCTCATAGGCCTTGCTGTAGTTGGCCTCGGCCTCAGCGAACGCAAAATAGACTTCCCGATTGAGCACATGGGATTCCATCGCTGCCCCCACTCCTCCATCGACCACCACGTTATCGCAGAGTTGACAGCCCCGCCGGCGGAGGGTGTCCATCCCCACGTTCACCCTCCATGACGGCGCGCGAAACAGATCATCGATCGGCGAGAGAGACAGGATATTGATCAATGTCGCCCGTTCGACTCTGACGCGGTCCGCCTGATTGTAACGCCGCACCGTTACTGCGAATGCTTCAAGTTGCGCGTCCGGTGTGTAGCCTGGCTCAGGGTCGAGCAGGTGGTGATAGACGGCACGGAACGACGCCTCTTCGAACGTGTCATCATTGCGCCAGCCACCTCCCAGCGCCACACGGGTTGTCCGGTGCCCCACATCCGGCTGTTTCGTAAAGGGACGAATGTTGATCTCAGCGGATGGAATCAACAATTTGCTCCGCTCCGTCAGCACGCGCCGGTTGCGCTCCTTGTAGACCGTCACCTCCGGATCATCGCTCTCCCCTTTGTAGCGGAGATAGTCCGACGCGACATCCAGCACGAAGGCCCGCCGCAATAGCGGCAACGATGCAAACAAAGACTCCTTCGCAATGTCCGGGGCACGCATGAGCCCTATCGACAGACTTCGTTCTTCATCGGTCAGCAGCGCCCGTTTTCGCTTGATGATCGTACTGCGGGAAGGCCGGTACGTCGCGTCACCCACCAATCCCGGAGAGTCAATAATGGCTCGAACCGTGTCTGCAGGAATGGTCCACAGCGAAAACCGGTCTCTCAAGTGAAGCGACGGATTCGCGTACTCCAATAGAGAAAGGATGTGATACGAGCAATTTTCCTTGAAAAAGAAATAGTCGAAGTATGCATTTCCCATCTCCCAGGCATGCATGAGCAGCCGATCGATCTGATCAGGCGTCAAGTTCAGTTGATACTCCCACATATCACGATTCTCGATGTCGCGGTAGGCTTGGACCTTGAGGTAATAGGGAGGAGTAGAAAAGAAGCCTTTGTATGCTCCGAAAATTCCTTTGTACGCATACTCGATCCCGGCGCCATCCGGCACATCCGCAGCATAATCGATTGTGTAGGCCAGCAATCTGGTCTGTTCGGTTTGACCTCGCTGATCGATCCGCAAGAATGTATGACCGAACATCGAGGCGGGATTATTCAGGAAGGCGGCAGGAAAAATTAAACTCACCCCTTGCGGATTCATCTCCGCCCGCCATCGGTCGAACCGGCCACACTCCAGCGGCGCAAGCCGGTGTGGATCGAATTGCAGCCGCTCCTTTAACCAGTGATACCGAGCAATGAAGGCGCATTGTGCCGGCTGTTTCGAGCGTCCAACCAGGTCAGCAACAAAGAACTGTGCGATCGTGGCATCAAGCTCAGCCTGCGGATCGAACTTTCCACGAGGCGAAAGAAAGAACCCCTCGTCGTCCTCTTCGCTGGCCGCTCTGCCAAATAAATCGACCCCATAGTGGAGCAGCAACTGCCATTCCCGTTTATCCGCCAAACGGGTCTGTCTGGCCCGTTCGATCAGCTCCGTTTGATAGTCTTGGATGACCGGCTCAGCCTGGCTCCAGCCTGGGCTGGCGAGAAGAATGCTAATGGCAAGGAAGATGTGGATCACTGCATCATGAAGAAACACAAAGGGGCTTCCACCCTGCGGTGGAAGCCCCTGGAACAGATGCGCTTAGTTCAGCGCAACCTTGACCAACGAAGAATCGGCGGAAATCCCTTCATTCAATGCCTGGACCATCGCCGCCGGGGAAAGTTCACCCGCACTGGAGAGGGCTGCATAGCGCTCTTGGGCCATCGCAAAGAAGGCCGCATGCTGCGGCTGCGCAACTCCCAGAAGCGTCGCCATCGAAGCCAGGTGCTCACCGCGCCCCTGCGCCATTTCCTGCGCCAGCGCATCGGCATTCAGCTCGGCAAACATGGTCGCCTTCTGTTCGGCCCATATCCGGCCATCATCCGTGCAACCCAGAGTCCCTGTGGACATACCGAACGTCTGAGACCCGAATGAGCCATTGGTTGTCGCCATCAAAATCTGCGAACCCTTTGTTTTGGCATTTGGATAATTCTGCCACATCACCTTGCCTAATCCGCAGCCCGGACCAGTGTCTGGATTTGCTGCCATCGCCAGACCAGCCTGGCTACCAAACAGGACTGCAACAGCTAATAAGAGCACTTTCTTCGACATAGGGTCCTCCTCCATTTAGGTATTTGGTTAAGTACCCGCACTACGACACAACAGACTATGAGTTCGATGATTATAGACAAATCATCGGGAAGCACAACAATTTTTTCTTGGCCCGAGGTTGGATCGCTACTCACTTAAACCAGCGGATCTCTTCGCCGAGAGACCATATACTGAAGCAGCGTGATACCAATCTGCTGTCCATTGAGCCGCACCCTGGCGTCTGTGTGATTTAAACTGACTGCGAAGTCCAAATTCCATACGTGCGTGCCATAATACATGTCAAATCCAAGATTGACGGACACCAGGTAGATGACTATACTCACGCTGATTGTTTATGACACCTAAACAATCTTTCGTTCTAACTTCTATTAAGGAGGATCTTATGAAGCACGCGTCTCGTTTATCCCTTGCGGTTATTGCCCTTGTCGGCCTCAGCTTGAGTGGTTGTCAGATCGTCGCCTCGCCAATGGCTGGCGTCATCTACAACGAAACGAAGTACGGGGATGTCGCGACCGATGAGGCAGGAGCCAGCAAAGAGGGTAAGGCCTGCGGCCAGTCAATTCTTGGATGGGTTGCCACCGGTGACGCGAGCGTCCAGGCTGCAAAAGTGGCCGGAGGCATCACCAAGGTTGCATCCGTTGACCACTCTGCCAAGAATATCTTGGGTATCCTCGGTGAATGGTGCACCATCGTTCGTGGTAACTAGACCAGCATAAAGTACGCTTTGGAAGGGCCTTCCGGAGAATCTCCGGAAGGCCTTTTCTTTTTTCGCCCCCTAACCTTCGTGAAACTGTGGGATTCGCTTCCCTCATCCGATTGATCACTTTCTCTAGTGCGTTGCTCTGCTCCCTATGTGTCACTGACGTGGCAGTTGCAGCCGAGTTCGGAGACGTGGAACTGAGCGCCTATGCGCTGGGCAGCTGGCCTCGTGATCTGGCGATTTTCAACCAAGAGACGACGGTACCCGCCTCGATTCAAGACGGCTTCGGTGCTGGCCTAAAAGTGGGACTCTTCCCAGCTGCGCTCCGTCGAATGGTGGGCCTCGAGATCGATTCCAACATACACGGTGGAGCGATTTCCTTTCCCAACGTCACCAATGGGCACGTCAACGAAACCGGTCGCTCCGACTTGCTCGTGAGCAACACGACGTTCAACCTCGTTCTCCGCTATCCAAGCGGGACGGTTCGTCCATACATTGGGATAGGGCTAGGATGGTCTCGTGGGACACTTCTCAATCCAAACATCGCTGGGCGCGATGACAACGATTTTGACACGGCTCACGCCTTAGCCCACCAGTTCCTCGGAGGTGCCCAAATTCTCCTCAACCCCAAGGTCTTTCTGTTTGGCGAGTACCGCTATTTCTTGTCCGACTATCATTGGGAAGGACTGTCCATCGATTTTCGCACCCACTATGGGTTGGTAGGCGTAGGCTTGCGCTTTTAATCCCCCGGTGAAGTCTCATGTCGGCTCATCTAGCACAGTGTCTTATCGCGTCCAACCGTTTTGGCGGAGGAACCCGATCCTCCAACGTGATGTGTTTCGCCGACAGGCGAATTCCCATCGTGATCCGCCCGACCATTCTGGGCAATGTGAAGCGCTTTGGCCCTGCTGATCCCGGATTGAACAACAGCGTATCACCCAACCATTCACTCCTGGGTTGATGGGTGTGACCGAAAATACAAAGGTCTGGTCTCGTACGGTCGAGAAACGCTCTTCCATCTTCGGTCAGCTTTCCCGCTTCAAACACGACATGCCGGATCGCGATGCGGAAACCATTCAGCTTGATGATTGCTTCTGTCGGAAAGCCGCTCTCTTCGTACCCATCCACATTGCCGGACACGGCCGTCACGGGAGCAATCATCTCAAGTTGTTCGATGACCGATCGATTGCCAATATCGCCGGCATGAATAATATGATCCACGCCAGAAAAGTGTCGCCGGATCGCTGGATCGAACGGCCCATGCGTATCGGCGATGACACCGAGACGGATCGTCCGCACAGGGTTCATGGAGGGGTACTAGGCTGTGCGCCCTGCGAGGCTTGGACTTTGGTCCACTCGAATGTGAAGGGTTCAGGGTTCTGTTTCGGCATCTCTGCCAGCTGAGTCTTGAGGCGCTCGGCTCTGGCATTGCTCATCGGGTGGGTGGAGAGCCATTCGACTCGTCCCTCGTCTTTTTCAGCCAGCCGTTGAAAGAACGTGATCATGCCGGATGGATCGATCTTCGCGCGATAGAGTAACTCAAGGCCGGTGAGATCCGCTTCCGTCTCCTGTGCGCGACCGAACTTCAGCGTCATCAGCTCAACCCCAAGCTGCTTCATCATCCCCCCCAATCCAGGAGGATTCCCCAGCACAATCGACACCACGGCCACAAAGCCCAGTTGCTTGATAATGCGTTCGAGTCCATGCCGCTGCAGCACATGGTTCAGCTCGTGCGCGAGGACCCCAGCGACCTCCTCGCCACTCTCCGCTTTTTTCATCAGTCCGGTGAAGACGACAATGTAGCCACCGGGCAGGGCAAACGCATTCACCACATCACTCCTCACGACGGTAACCTCGAAGGTGTAGGGGTTCTCCGGAATCTGGCTGGTCAGGCGATGGATCATCTCGTTGACCGCGTCCACGGCTGGGCCTTCTTTCATGACATCCTGATGAGCCAGAAAGTCACGATAGGTTGACTCGCCCAGCTTCCGTTCCCACTCGACAGGAATTCGCTCGACGGCGAGTTCAACCAACACGTCACTCCCAAACCACAGTCCGAGCATGACAACCAAGAGGGCGCCTCCGACAATACCCCACACCATTCGATGCCGTTGCCGCACCTGACGGACTTGTTCGGCGGCTCGTTCAAGCGGTTGGCTCAGATGATCAGGAGCCGCTTGCCGGAAGGCACGAATCACATCGGGACTTTTGAGATAGAGTGTCCGCTGCCCTTTCAACCCCACCCATGTGGCCACGAGCTGATCATGATCCAGCCCACCTGCGGAGACGGTCAGTTCGGAAAACCTCAAGGATTCCGATCGGGGCTCGGCTCCATCACGATCAGGGATAAACGTGATCGTCAGTCCATGGTCTTCGACATGAACCAGGCAAGGGGCACCGCTGGCGGGGAATTCGTCGCCGAAACAGAGCGCGTTGGGAGTGCTTTCTACCATGGCATGCCATGCGGCGGCTTAAAATAGCTGCCGACGAGGTCGTAGGTGAGTGACACCTGGAACCGTACCCTCGGAGGTACCGTGAGGATTTCCTGCGAGGCGAGAATGAAGTTGGTGGCCATTTTCAGCTACCGCTACTGACTGACTGGAATGAACTGTCGTACCCATGCGCCGAAACTTCCCGGATTGCGGCTCTGGATATACACGACGCCCGGCCCACGAAATCGGCAGACAAATCCTTCACCCGACGTGAAGCTGGCCACCCATCCGGACGTGGCCTTTTCGATGTTATACGTGGTCGTGGTAGACCACGCCACCAGATGGCTATTATCCACGATATATTCCTGACCTGGCTTCAACTCGATCTTGTGAATGGCTCCGAAGCTGTTCAGGGTAAGCATCCCCTTCCCGCTCATTTTCAAGATGAAGAACCCCTCCCCGCCCAGCAATCCCCGGCTCATGCTCTGCATTTGACTGTCGATGACAACCCCGGCCGCACCGGCGAGGAACCCATCCTTCTGCACCATATACTCATTGACGCCATCGAGTTCCAGTAGGACAATTTCGCCGGGCACGGTCGGCGCGAGCAACACTTCGCCGGCGCCTCGACTGGCCCGCAACGTCTGGAAGAAGAATTTTTCTCCTGTCAGGAACTTTCGCGACAGCGCTCCTAAAAACCCTCCCTCCATCTTGCTTTCAATATCGATGGTCGGCGAGCAGGCCACCATCGCGCCGGACTCGGCCTTGATGTGCTCTCCCTCCGCCAGCTCCACTCGTACCATCGGAAACGCACCAGGGTACAAAATCTCGCTTTTCATTCGGCCTCTCCTCTCTTCATTGTTCCATTACCAATGTATGGGCAAAGCAGGTCGCTGGCTCATTGCGCGCATGCACCGAGCACCACCCATTCATCCCGCCACCCATCCGTACGCTCTTCGGCTCGGCTCCGGCCCTTCCTCCAGATAGCTCATTCTCAGCCGGCCCAAGGCGTCATTCGGAACCTCCCGTCGTTTAGCTTCGACATCGACCCCAAACACCCTGGCCGAGTTGAATCCAAACACCTGTTCCTTCGCCCGCCTCGTCAACGGCTGATACTGATCCTTCTCGATCAATTGGTCAGGGATCTGGAATCGCCGAAAGGCTTCAACCTGCCATTGCGGCGTTCCATACCAGATCGAGTCGGTTCCCCACAGCACATGATCCATGCCGAACGAACGGATAATCTGCCCCAGTAGATGCGCGCAGATCAATGGGTATGTCGTCACCAGTTGCGCAAAGGTAGAACCCAACTCCATGTAGATATTGGAGAGACCAGGTTCCTGCTCCTTCATCCGGCAGAACTCCGTGGTCCACGGAATTTCACCCGTCTTCGCAAATATTTGTTCGATCGAAGTCACGCCCCGAAACCCAGCGTGATACACCACAAAGTTGAGATCTGGGAAGTCTTTGGCCACCTTGATCAGATCTCGTGGATGGTTGTAGCCCGGCACGGCCCCAGGGGCAGTCCCTTGTGGACGCAGACCCGCTTCACGTTGAGCTTCCGCGCCTGCTCCAACATCGGATAGGCGATGTGTTCATCGTCCATGCGCCAGCCTCGGTCAAATCCCTTCGGACAGGAACCGGTGTAGCATTTCCAGGCATCGACCTTGAGGGTTTCAGCCTGCATGGCCATGAATTCCAAATCCGCCGCACCGAGCTGGGGGGTGGCCAGACCATGGGCCAACATCCGTTGCGACCCGGCCAACCGATTGATCTCGTCACGAATGTGGGCCATTTCTCTTGGCGGAACGACGGCTTCCTGCGGATAGGGTCCTGGCGGGGTGCTGATCAAGCCGACGGTCGTCTCGCTGTCGAAAAACACTTCCTTCACAAAATTCTTCCATGACAGATCATCGAGCGTGCCTCGATCACCAGCCAGTTTCGGATTGAGCCCCATCTCGCGAATGTACTTTCTCAACGACAGTAGAGCCTGTTTGGACACGGCCCCCTTCCGATTGGCTTCGGCATCGGAGGGATCGTAATGAGAACTAACATAGTGGGTCTGCACATCAAAAATAAAATACGGATTTCCCTGCTGCTCGGCGAACGCCGCCGTTTCGAACAGCTCGATTTCCCCGATATTAAAAAAGCGGCCAAATGTATCGTTCATGGCCAGCAGCGCGGCCGCCATACCGCCTGTTGTTTTCAAAAACTCCCGGCGTGGACTCGCAGTCGTGCTGCCGCCTTTTCCACCAGCTCTCCCGTTATTTGCTCGACACGAGCCTGCTCGGCTGTTTGGCCAATCGGGAAAAACTCCTCATTGGATACGATCTGCGTCGGAAGAGGCGTCGGAAACGTCGTGCCCTTCTTCACAGAGAAACCGCCGCACAATCGTTTTGGTGGATGCCCCATGACGCACCTTCATCTCCGAAAAGCCCGATGATTGTGTGGAATACTCGACCCGCTGTCAAGCAAGTGATGCCGGGGCAGACCGAGAGTAGCGGAAAAAGGCTTATCTGGACTTGGATGACGAGGCTGAGGGTTTCACCGCCGCAGCAGCAGACGTGTGTCCGACAGGAATCTGTACCACGACATCGGACTGAGAATCGGCATCTTGATCTTTCCCGTCGTGTCCAACACTGTAGATGACGCCTTTTTTCATGTTCAGCAACATCGGCAGTCCTGTATACGGGTCATAGAAACTTTGCCCGGCCTTCGCAATCCGAGTGGCGAGATCACCGTCGGCGGGGCCACGCCTAAGCCAGGCTTGTAAACTGGCAAGCCGGAGGTGGGCATCTGTGTCGACCACGAATCCGTTGTACATGTCCCATGGAGCAAGCGGTTCAAGCCCCACGATGTTCTCGATTGGGTTGGTGAGATAATCCATCACGCCAGACGCTGGGAAACGGATATAGTCTTTCCACTTTGGCAACGAGCCATACCGCCCTTCGCCGGCAGCTTTGTAAGACGCATCATAATATTCCGCATAGTCATTGAGACGACGTTGCATCGGCAAGGGAAGCGCCGATGCCACCATGGTGTACACCGGCTGTTCTTCGGCTCTCGCTGCTTTCAACTGAGTCTCGTATGTCTTCGAGGCAGCGACCAGTTCGCTTTGCATGGGCCAACGCATCGAGAGTTCGCCCTGATCAAGCGGGCGAAGAACTTTGGTGACCCGCCCCAGGTATTTTCCGTCAAAGTCGGAGCCTACGAGTAACCCCGAGGCGACGGCAATGTCATCGGTGATCGCCTGTAGTGCCAGCATTTTCACCGCCAGCGTCTTCGCCTGACTCAGGACGATGCGCCACGCTTCCATATCCGTCTCAAGTCGATCGATGCCGAGATCGGCACTCTGCAGGAATCCATCCGCCACATGGAGCTGGTGGGCGAAGACCATCGCAGTACAGGGCGGACTCACCGTTTGGCCATACCCCCAATCTTCAAAGGGAAGTTTTTGCCACTGGCTATACCGATTGAGCGCCGACTCATGCTGGTTACCCCATTCCTTAATGGTCTGCTGATGAGACTTAAAGGCCCCAACAGGATCTGAACTGCGAACCCACCCTCGAATGACATTGGCTGAGGCATTCAATCCCTCGACCGTCCCCGAGCCTGAACTCCCCAAGCACGCGAGCGCCAACTTGCCATCGTGGGTCTCAGGCTTCCGATCGTATCCCGCCTGTATCGGATCGTGACCAACCGACACGTCAAACCCGAGAAGAAACAAGTAGCCGTTCTTCTTGAAATCCGACAGTGTCCGTTGAGGAGTAGTCGTAAGACTTTGGAATACTGGAGCGGGTGATTCTTCCATGATGAGCCAGGTCAGTCCGATGGCACCGATCCCTAACGCGATGAGGATTCCTGAGAGCATCACCAGCCCTATGCACGTCACCACAAGGGCACGCGTAGTCGAAAAACATGAGCTGACAAAACCGGCAATCGCCGAGCGGGCTCGAATCAGTGTCGAACTAGATTTTCGCCTTGGCTTGGGCGCTGCGACATCTTCTCGCGGCTCAATCGCCCTGACATCTTGAGACGACTCAAAGAGCACATCAACAGCAGCAGCCACGGACATAGACCGGCCGACGTCCTGCCGTTCTGCGCTCTCCGGCAATACCTGTGCAACTGAAACGGCATGAGGTTGTTCGATGAATCGGATCGATTCTCCTGCTTTGATCCATTCTTCCTGTTCGGGCACTGCTTCAGGAACCGGTTCAGGAATAGGAGCTTGCGCCTCGACAAACGCCATTGCCTGCGGTTGCGGTTCATGAACCTGCACCGCAGCCGGTTCTCTTGTAGGTTGAGGAGTTTCTTCTATTTCAGGTGGCGATTCCCAAATCTTCTGTTGCGTTCGCAGAGGGGAGGGAGGTGGAATCTCATCGGTTTCCTTGCTCAGTGTCTCGCTGCTAGATTGTGGTAATGCGACGGAAGACTCCGGCATAGACTCCTGAACGAGGCTCTGAGCGGCTGCGATCGCATGCTCATCTTCCGTGTTCAAGGGGAAGTCATTATCCTTCGACAGAACTTCTGAGGGAGATGTCACAGCGTCTGCAACTGGTTCATCCGCAAAAACCGGCGTCGCTAGTGCTGCCGTAGGAGTTTCCGGCGGCGGGGCATCGATTGTCGGAACGCTCATCACCCGAAACTGCGGTTCAGACTCTTCCTGAGCGGAGGTCTGTTCGGATTCGAGTGTGGTGTGTTCCAACTCAGCAGCAGGAATCTCCAGATCGTGCGAAGCCGACGTCTGTCGAGTTGGCACAATCGAGAATGAATCCATTTCTTCAACGGACGTATCCGGTGACGACGGAGGTTGAACCTGGCTTTCACTCACTGTTGAGGACAGTTCTGGTTCAGCTGGATGAGGCGATGGATCTACCGCCAGCTTCAGACTCTCTGTCATTGGAGGATCGACCTGCGCGAGCGGAATCGAAATGACCGACTCCTGAACGTGATCCCAGGGCATCGGCGCAATTGGGGATCCAGCAGAGGTGTGGTCTCCGAACGACGTTGATTCTTTGCGCTCTGATATTTTGACCGCGTGGTCTTCTAATACCTGTTCCTGGTGAGATCCCACTGCTGAGGCTGGGGTCGGTGCTTCACCGACATTCGTCTCGGTGAGTTCCGACGGGGAACCATGTGCCGAACGATCACTTCCCAACTTCCATGCACTATCGAATACAGATTCCCAGGAGAAGCCTGGTTGCTTCCATGGTTCTGAAACCTCATTGCCTGAAACCGACTCTGGACTCGATGGGTTAGGCGTGCCTGGAGGCTGTTCCGTCACGACCTCCTTCGGTTCGGTCTCGACAAGGTGGAGTAGAGAGGGCTGTCTATCCTCCACCTCTATTGGTGGAACGCTCGATTGTTCTGTTCCCAAGGATTCAGGCGCTGCGATCTCTTCAACCTGGGATGACGCCATGACACTGGTATCTTCGGAGAACTGGATTGTGCTCGCCAGCGCTTCCGGAGCAGTGGTAAGTTCCGTCGGTACAACAACTGTGAATGGGTCACTTGCATCATAGGGCGCACGTGGTTCGCCCTCGGCCACCCATCCGTCTTGTTCCTGACTCTCGATAGGATTTCCTAATGACACCATCGAATCAGGTGCCAGTTGCGTCTCGGTACTCTCAACCGCGAGTATTGATCTCTCCTCAACCTGGTATGACGACATGTCGCTAATATCTTCTGCAGGCTGAATCGAACTCATTAGCGCTTCCGGAGCAGTGGTCGAGTCCTGGGGTGCGACACCCGTAAATGGGACGCTTGCCTCAAAGGAGGCCTCGGGTTTGGCCTCGACCAACCCTCGGTCTTGTTCCTGAGCCGCAGCAGAACCATCTCCCGACACCGATGAGGGCAAAAGCGAGGAAGAACCTCCAAGCTCAATCTGTCTGGGAAGATCATCTATCTGCGATCCAGAGGGAACACGCCCACCTTCATCAGTGCGAGGTTCGTCCGATGCAGCACTTCCCACTTCACTCGTGCTGCTCATGGTCTGCGCTTGTTCTTGTGAGGGTGAATCAGAGGGCGGCAATGCTCCACCGTGCATGAGCGCTTGAGGAGTCGGAAGGTCCGTGACCGTTGGTGGGGTAAGCGATCCCAGTGAATCAGATACAATGGCTGCGTGGGGAGAATCCGGCGACGTCGCCAGAGAATCCTGGATCTCCCATGGCATCACCCCATCCATCGGTTCAGGACCTGCCGTGACACCCTGACTTGCCTCAGGCATGTCGGGAGATGGGGCGTCGGTCGATGGTCCAGGCTCACTAGACTGACGGGCCAGCAGCTCACCGGTTTGCGCGTCAAAGAAGGATGCCAACCGAAATGCCACGGGGCTCGCGGGTGCAAGTGCCCGTACTTTGTCGTAAAGCTGGGAGGCATGCTGTGGATGGTCAGGGTCGGGGTCTTCGATTAAGATGTCGATCGCCTTGCCGAACTCAGCCACGGCCTCGAGGGTATCTCCTTTTTCCTGATAGAGCCCCCCAAGCTTCTCCAAGAACGGTACACAGCGCGGACCAGCCGCCAAGTATTCGCGAAGCAACGATTCCGCAAGCCAGTAGTCCTGACGCTCAAACGCTTCATCAATGAGAGAGTCAAAGGCTTGTCTCGCCGGGATCAAGCTCCCGAGACGAAGGTGGAGAGTGGCGAACAGCCGTCGTGCCTCCATGTTCTGCGGATCAAGTGCGAGTAATTCCTTCAGTGCGGTAGAAGAACGCCCATATTTCCCGGCATTCATTTGGGTGATGGCGTCCTCAAGAAGAGCGCTCTTCCTGCTATAGCCAACCACACCACGCTTGTGAGCGCGGGAGGTCGGGGTTTTATCTGATTTTAAAGGGGATTTCTTATTCACACGCACGATACAACCTTAGCAGATCCCGACCCCATATAAGCCTGCCCTAGCGGCCCATTCTGCTCTTGCCGACGTTCGTGAAGTTGGGCCATGACATAGGCGCGAAACCCTTAAAGAGGTTAGCAATCTCAATGGCTCACTCATCCTCTGGATCATCATGCCAAGCCATTGAAAAGTAATGGTTTAACTTGCGATTCACTCCACTCAGGCATTTTGGACCAGGGGTCGTCTGGCCCACACACATAGCCTCTCTGTATCGGCGTATTAGCGAACGCACTTAACGATGGGCTCAGGATTGTGCCTCCAAGCTTGGATTGGATGGCCGGCAGCGAGCGCCCCTCCTCTGGATATGCGCGGATGATAGGCTTTTGAGAAACATCAGCTTGGTTGTGTCTTTCGACACGCCTATGGTACGGTCAGTCTCACGTACATCGCATCAGCTGATGCCACGGAATCAATAGTCCATCGTGCAAGCCCGTCCAATATCTCATCGCCCATTGAACACGACCAGGGAACTTAGCACCTGCCTGATCTTGGTGCTTCTGCTCTTCTTGGCCTTCCCTCCCCCTCTATTTTCTCAAGGCGGAGGAAGCCAACCAACAAAAGTCGCGTTGGATTTCAATGAAGTCGAGATCCCCGTCTTCGCCCGGTTTGTCAGTGAGCTCACCGGAAAAAACTTTGTTTTGGATGAGACCATTAAAAAGCTGGGTGGGAAAGTCTCCGTGTTCTCTCCGACCAAAGTCTCACCGGACCAAGCCTTCACCATGTTCGTCGCGGCGTTAGAAGCGGCCCGTATCGGGGTGGTGCCGAAGGGAGGAAACCTCTATCAGATTGTCCCCATGGGTGACCTTCCGCCGGAACGCGGTGTGTTTGTGTATAAGCTGAAACACGCAAACGCGACTGATCTTGCTGCGGTCCTTACCAATTTGGTGGCGCGGTCACAAACCGTGGCGCAGATCTCACCCGGCGTCAGGCCACCGGTCAGACCGCTGACGGAATTCGAGGCTCCGGTCCAAGTGTTTGCCGATAAGGCGACCAACTCCATCGTGATCAGTGCAACCAAACTCGCCTGGAGTCATCTCCAAGCCGTCATTCGTGACCTCGATATCCGACGGAAGCAGGTCTTTGTGGAAGCGGTCATCCTAGAGGTCCAAGTGGATCGCCTTCGCCAAATCGGCACAGATCCGACTCAGGTGCTCGGCGCGGGAAAAACTGGCTTTGTACAGGGGATCGGTGGGTTCAACAGAGCGCCGGAAGACCTGGCAACCTTCGCCCAGGCGATCACTGGCGCAGCGGCCGGAGGGGCAACCGGCGGTGCAGCACCGCTCCTGAATACGCTGAACGTGCGTGCATTCATGAACCTCCTGATGAACCTAACTGATACGAATGTCCTCTCCACACCACAGGTGCTGGCCGCCGATAACCAGAAGGCGAAGATCGTCGTCGGTGAAAATCGCCCATTCCCAACCGGCCAGGCCCAAGGCATCACAGGAGGAACGCTTGTCACCATTGAACGAAAAGACGTCGGCGTCACGTTAGAGTTGACCCCGCAGGTCCTCGAAGGGGATTTGATTCGCCTGGAAATCAAGCAAGAGATTACGGCGATCGCGGAAAACGTGGCGCAGACCATCGGCGCTGGGTCGGCAAGTATCCCAGTTGGCCCCACCACGACGAAGCGATCCATGGAAACCACGACCGTCGCCCAGGATCAACAGACGCTCGTCATCGGAGGATTGGTGCGTGACAACATCACGCTCAGTGAAAAAAAGATTCCCGTGTTAGGAGACATTCCGTGGATCGGCTGGCTGTTTAAATCGCAGAGTCGTCAGGTCGAAAAGTTGAATCTCCTCGTCTTTCTCACACCGCACTTAGTCAGGGACGACGCAGATGTGGTGGAATTGAACGCCAGAAAGGCTAGAGATATTAATATTTTGCAACGAGATAACCGCATTGAAGAACCGACGAAACTCAAGCAAGATGTGCTGGAACGGCTCGAACTCCCCTCAACCGTCCCCCCTCCCTCTTTAACGGATAAGCCCAGCAAGCCTTAACAGAGCGCTGAAAAAGTCAGGCAGCTTCGTTCCCTGCCTCGCCGAAACATTTCGCGCAGGCAGGTCGCATCGCTCACAAGGCTAAACGTACAAAAACGAACGCTCTGTCTCTTCGCTCACTGCGACCTTGTTCACGGAAGGGTGCGCCTTGGCTCGCCTCGCTGAGTCGGCTTAGCGGGCGTGCCGGGGTTTGTCGGGTAAGAAGTCTGGCCTTTTGAGTATCCCGAAGTTCTTCTGGCATAAGCACCAGCTCAACAAGCCTCTGATACCCATCACAGAGTATTTTTGAACCGAATGAGGTCCTGCACCCCTCCTCCGAGGAATGGCCCACGGCCGGCTACCGGGATAGACTGCGGCCTACGGAGGACACAACCATGGCTGGTACGACCATTAACTGGCGAATCCATCCTCGGCTACCTGTGGCTTATCCTGCGATATTCGGAGGTGCTCCATTTGTGGGAGAAGGGGTGGTATCTGACCTGTCCGTGGCAGGCTGTTCCGTCGCCTGTGAGCGAACTGTTCTCATGGGAAGCTATATCAAGCTGAGTGTTCTCCTGCCGGATCCGACCGCATCCCTGTTCATCGAACTGGGGAAAGTCCGTTGGGTTAGGGAACATACGTTCGGCGTCGAGTTTATTCGCGTCCCGATGATGACCCGCCACCGATTGGATCGAGTGGTCTCCCAAGAGCTGGCCCTCGACATACACCTTTCTCCAATAGTCGCCTAGCTCCACTGGCACTCATTGCTGCTCATACCAATACGACGAGTTCGGCCTGGAGATCAGCCGATCTCATGCTCTGGTTATACGAGAGGGAAAGAATGGTGGATGGAAAAGTCGGTACTTTAAAATCAGCTACACACTCTACCTTTGTGTGGCAGGGTGTGCAGCTGAAATTGTGAACAAACTTAAGGCTTCATGTCAAAGTGCAATGACAAGCCCCCATGCACACTGATCGTGTTGATCGTGGACGAATAGTCATCTAGATGTAGAGGACTTCCATTAGAGAATAGTGGAATGTTCACCCCAAACCGATCCGTCCCCAGGCCGCTGTGTTGGGCATGGAGATACTTCGCCTCAACAAACGCAGCCAGGTACTTGAAGAGAAATACTTTGAACCCGCCCTTTGCCTGAAACGCCACAGTCGTATCCCGCTGGTCGCTGATGGGCGCTGCGAATGAAGCCCCGCGGACTCCGCCTGGCTTGAACGCCATCTGATGTGCTCCTCCCCCGACCCCGACGTACGGATACCATCGCCCGTTGGGGTAGGCCTCGGAAATCGCCATGGGTCTTCGCATCATGATATTGAAGCCGACGTAGATACCCTGCATCTCAGTCGTGGTGCCCTGAAAATTTCCATCTGCATCAGTGACCCCATTGAAATTTTCCCGACAGCAGGCCACGTCCGGATACCAGATATAGCCCTCGATTTCACCACCGAGATCGAATCCTAACAACTTGTTTCTGGTTGGAAACCAGAGCCCCGCGTTACCACCGATCGACTGTTTCATCTGATAGTCGACATCCCTGTCCACATCGCCATTACGAAACGTGGCATCCTGACTGAATGGGATTGCCACGCCGGCCATAAAGGACAGATAGGGCTCGATCGTCCCAGAGGACATGGTTGGGGGATCAGGCGAGATCGCATAGGGATCAGCCACCCGTTGATTGTATGGATCTTCCGCCCGTGTGACCTCAGCGTAGCCGATGACACAGAGAAGGCAAACGATCGCCGAAATTCTCGTTTTCATTCATTGCCCTCCAAAGGTAAAGAAAACATATTCATCGACGAATTTTGGTCGCCAAATTTAATATCAGTCGGTAGATCGCCGGTGGACACTGAGGCGACACGAAACAATTGCGTTTTCGTGATACTCAAATCGGCCCACGGTTTCGCTGTTGCGGTTATCGGCATGAGAGTCCAACTATCCGCCTCCAGAGCGATCATGAATGGATGATCTTCTCGCGTCGCAGGATGGACGGCGCCAACAGTAGCAATCCCACATTCATTTTTAAAAATAGATAAAACGGATTGGAGTTATCGGTAAATCCAATACCCCCATCTGACATGGCCACGGCGAGGGATGAATCGACTCTTGCTCGGCCTTCATGAGCAGTCATTACACGCCGCTCGTACATAGGGCACAGCAATATACCGGCAAACAACTCGTTGAAAGATATGATAACGGTCACTCCCCCGCATCACTGAGCGGAGGCGACGGACAGGCCGTAGAGATCAGGCCTACGAAGTGGGAGCGGAGGAGGATGCCAACGGAAGAATGGACCTAGGGAACTACCGTCCCAACGCTTGCTTGACCGCCGCACCGATCTCAGCTGGATTCTTGACGACTTTGACCCCGGCCGCTTCCAGAGTTTTCATCTTTTCGGCTGCCGTCCCCTTGCCGCCGGAGATAATGGCGCCGGCATGGCCCATGCGGCGTCCGGGAGGCGCCGTGATGCCGGCGATGAAGCTGATGACCGGTTTCTTGACGTTCTTCTTGATGAACTCGGCCGCTTTTTCCTCGGCATCGCCGCCGATCTCTCCGATCATGACGATGGCCTGTGTTTCTGGATCTTTCTCAAATAACGGCAGCACATCGACAAAACCAGTACCATTGACCGGGTCACCGCCGATCCCGACGCAGGTCGTCTCGCCCAACCCCAAGGTCGAGAGTTGATGAACGGCTTCATACGTGAGGGTGCCGCTGCGAGAAACGACTCCAACCACGCCCTTCTTGTGAATGAAGCCCGGCATAATCCCGATCTTCGCTTCATCCACCGTGATGACTCCTGGGCAATTCGGTCCGATCAGCCTCACATCCCTGCCGCGGAGCGCCCGCTTGACCTTCACCATATCGTTGACGGGAATGCCTTCGGTGATGCAGATGATCAACTTGATTCCGGCATCGGCGGCTTCGAGGATGGCATCTGCACAGAACGGCGGCGGCACGAAGATGAGCGAGGTGTCGGCCTCAGTCTTTTTCACCGCATCGGCCACGGTGTTGAACACGGGTATGCCTTCGACTTCCTGCCCGGCCTTCCCTGGCGTCACACCAGCCACCACTTTCGTGCCATAGGCCTTGCATTGGGTCGCATGGAACGACCCTTCCTTGCCCGTAATCCCCTGCACCACCACTCGCGTATTTTTATTGACGAGAATACTCACGGTTTCCTCTTTTCTTTTCGGTCTATCTCTTGGAAGGGTGCCTGGCTGAGCTTTACACTGCGCGCAACTTTTTCACCCACCCAACCCTGGTCGCGCCGAGACGCGACTTTCACCCTACGAGCACCGACCAATGTCTGACAATCTAGTTGACTCATATGTGCGCGGTGGGCGAGCACTGAAGACCGGCCCGGCGCACCTTTCGCTCACGCTGCCTTGCCAGTCAGTTTCACAATTTTTTGTGCTGCTTCCCAGAGATCATCAGCCACGTCAAGCTTCAATCCCGATTCGGCTAATAGTTTGCGGCCTTCTTCCGCGTTTGTGCCCTGCAACCGGACAACGAGCGGCACGGTGATCTTCACTTCCTTGGCCGCTTCGATGACGCCATGGGCAATCCGCTCGCAGCGTACGATGCCCCCGAAAATATTGATAAAGATGCCCTTGACGTTCGGGTCTTTCAGGAGAATCCGAAAGCCGGCCGCAACAGTCTCTTTCGTCGCGCCGCCGCCGACATCTAAAAAGTTTGCAGGCTCACTGCCGGCCAGTTTGATGACGTCCATCGTCGCCATGGCAAGGCCCGCGCCGTTCACCATACAACCGATGTTGCCGTCGAGCTTCACGTAATTCAGATTGTTCGCACCGGCTTCGATTTCCAGCGGCTCTTCTTCGTTGAGATCGCGCATCTGCTGAACGTCAGCATGCTTGAACAACGCGTTGTCATCGAAGGAGACCTTGCCGTCGAGCGCAACGATCGTCTTTTCTTTTGTGATGATAAGCGGGTTGATCTCCACCATTGCGGCGTGCTTTTCCATGAACAAACGATAGAGATTCCCCATCATCTGGATAAAGGGATTCATCACGGCCGGCTCGATCGTATTGAGGCCGAGGGCAAACGCTACGTTGCGCCCGTTATAGCCTTGAAATCCCACGGCCGGGTCAATCAATTCCTTGATGATCTTCTCGGGTGTCTTCTCCGCCACCTCTTCGATTTCCATCCCGCCTTCGGTGCTGGCAATGAAGACGGGCCACCCGGAATCGCGGTCCACAAGGATCGACAGATAGAGCTCCTTGGCGATATTGGCGCCTTCTTCCATCAAGAGGCGGTGAACCTGGCGCCCTTTCGGGCCGGTCTGATGCGTGACCAACGTCTTGCCGATCAGCTCCTTGACAAATCCGGCCACCGCGCCTTTGTCTTTCGTGATCTTGACCCCTCCGGCCTTGCCTCGCCCACCAGCATGGATCTGCGCCTTCACGACGAAGACCGGGGTATTGAGTTCATTTGCCCAGGCAGTCGCATCTTCGGGAGAGGTAATTTCCTTCCCCCGCGGCACTGGGACGCCGAACTGAGCAAACAAGGACTTGGCTTGGAATTCGTGAACGTTCATAGCGCTCCTTCAATCACTTCAGGACTGAGTCATGAGGATTGTGGACTGAGTTGATTTTCTACTCAGTCCTCAACACTCACTCCTCATTGCTAACTCACTTTTCTGGTATAGGCAGGAAGAATCATTGGCGAAATCACGCCACTGACGTTGCCGTGCTTCTTGGCGTCGGCCCGGAATCGTTGCAGATGCTTCAACGTGAGCTGACCCTGCTTCATCGATCCAACACGGCCTGCCGCCGTCAACCCGGATCGTTTGCCGTACACCATCAGGTCCAACAACGAATTTCCCATCAATCGATTGCGCC
Source organism: Nitrospiraceae bacterium (assembly GCA_919902665.1). Classification (GTDB taxonomy): domain Bacteria; phylum Nitrospirota; class Nitrospiria; order Nitrospirales; family Nitrospiraceae; genus Nitrospira_D. The sequence continues at coordinate 21,997 of CAKKRK010000035.1, read as the reverse complement.
CATGCAAGCCGCCCGAAGCTTCACCGGCGACAAATAAATTCTTCACATTCGTTTCCGAATTGGTATCGATCTTCACTCCGCCATTTTGATAGTGCAACGTTGGATAGATCAACACCGGATCTTTGCTGATATCGATCCCGAACCGCTCGAATTGCAACATCATCGCCGGGAAATGTTTTTCCACCGTGCCAGGCCCATGCTCCGCATCCAAGAGCGGCGTATCCAGCCAAACACCAACACGACCAGACATGGTTCTGATTCCACGGCCTTCTTCGCACTCACGGATGATTGAGGAGGAGACGACATCGCGGGTATCAAGTTCGTTCACAAACCGCTCGCCTTTGGCATTGACGAGATGGCCGCCTTCCGAACGAATACCTTCCGTCACCAAGGCGCCGATCAGCTGCTCCGGATACACCGCCCCTGACGGGTGATATTGGAAGGTATCAATATGTGCCAGCTTGGCGCCCATGCGATATGACAGGCACAATCCGTCGCCGGTCGCGCCATAGTGATTGCTCGTCGGGAACCCCTGGATGTGCAGCCGTCCGATGCCACCGGTCGCCAGGATCACGCACTTGGCCGCCACGATCACATGCCGCTGATTATCCAGATCCTTGAAGATGGCCCCGGTACAGTTCCCTGCCTCGTCACTCAGTAATTCGATGGCAGCCACAAACTCGAGTAACTGAATCTTTTGGTTGATGACCTCGTCCTTGAGCACGCGCATGATCTCGAGGCCAGTATAGTCTGAGCAGGTCAAGAGACGTGGCTTAGAGCTGCCACCGCCCTTCTTCACATGGAGGTTGCCATCGGCCTGGCGATCGAACAGCACGCCCAACTCCAGCAGCCACTTCGCAATCGACGGTCCGTCCTCGACCATAGTCTTCAGAAGGGCGTGGTCATTCTCCATGTGGCCGCCCTTGAGCGTATCGATGAAATGCGTGACCGGTGAATCTTCAGGCGCGACGGAAATCTGCATCCCGCCCTGCGCCATCACGCTATTGGAGTCACCTAATCGAAGCTTTGTCGCCAGGATGGTCTTGGCGCCTGCGCCATGCGCATGCAGTGCCGCTGCGCAACCGGCCCCGCCACCGCCGATCACGAGCACATCGCAGGTGTAGTGCGCCGTGAGATCGGCATGATCTTGTATGGAGCTGTCACCTTCAAGCAGTGTTGCCAACTCCATGACCGTCTTGTCCCCCTCATTGGGACCGAAGCGGATTGGCCGGTATGCGCTGGCTCTGAAATCAGGATGATATTTGTGAATCAGTTGATCGCGTTCAGCTGGAGAAAACTTGGAGATGGTCTGCTGACGGCGGGCATCCCGACTCTTGTGGACGATTTGTTGTAGTGCGTGGATGTCCATGGGTCCTTAGTCACAGATCTAAAGTCAGAGCGTCATCAAGTCGTTCGGTGTACCGCAGACGATACGACCTTGAGACTTTTCGACTGATTCATTTCACCGTCGCACAGTGTTCGGCCAGTTCCTTCTCGCTCATCTTCAGGACTTTGTCCCACTCCTCGTTGTACTGGCCGTCTTGAATTTCCTTAATGCGCACATCGAGGTCAACCGGCTTTTCTGAAAAATGGGCACCCTGCGCGCGACTGACGTACAACGCCACGAGATTTGGGGCAATGTCGGCAATGCACACCGGCGTACACATGCCGCACATCACACAGTCCATGAACATCTCAGAGACGCTCTTGAAGTCGCCGAAGACGGCTTTCCAGACTCCTTCACGCACATCGATCTTCTGCGGGCACGCCTCCGTGCAGGCATTACAGTTTCTGCAAAGCGGCGCCTCCGGGTACAAATTAAAGAGGTCCTGCTTGGGATCTTTGAGCTTCTGAATTTCGTAGGTCGCCTTGCGGGCAGGGAACGGCGGCATCATCGTAAACGACATGCCGTCTTGAACAGCCATCTGGCAAGCCAGGCAGGTTCTGACCTTTGGATCATCCTTTGTGCGATAGTAGGTGGAACAGGCACCGCAGAAACCGCCGAGACAGCCGACGCCACGCACGACGTCCATACCCGCATACCACATGGCTTTCACAACCGTGATCCCTTCCGGCACGTCCACTTTCTTGCCGGCGATCTCGATCGTGACCATTCGAGGTGTCGTCACCTCTGGCTGATCGATCACATTGATATCGTCTTGCGCCATGGGTTCCTTCGTAACACACGAGGCGTAAGGAGCGATAGCCCCTCACGCCTCACGGTCAGTCGAAATTAAGCGATTGCATCGATAATCGCGTTCAAGGTCGCGCTTGGACGCATGGCTTTGGCAGCCTTAGCATCGTCCGGATGATAGTACCCACCGACATCTTGCGGCTTACCTTGCGCGGCCAACAGCTCACCGTCGATCTTCTTTTCGTTGTCGCTCAGATCTTTTGCGATTTTGGTAAACCGATCGGATATCCGCTTATCCGCTGTCTGCGTGGCCAAGGCCTGTGCCCAATAGAGTGCCAAGTAGAAGTGGCTGCCACGGTTGTCGATCTCGCCGACCTTACGAGCTGGCGACTTGTTGCTCTCCAGGAACTTCGCATTGGCCTGATCCAGCGTGTCCGCCAGAATCTTGGCGACCGGATTGTTTCCCACTTTCGCAAGATGTTCCAGCGAGGCCGCGAGCGCAAGGAACTCACCGAGCGAATCCCAGCGTAAATAGCCTTCTTCCTGGAACTGCTGCACGTGCTTCGGCGCTGATCCACCTGCGCCGGTCTCGAACAGACCACCGCCGTTCAGCAACGGAACAATCGAGAGCATTTTGGCGCTGGTCCCGATTTCGAGAATCGGAAAGAGATCCGTGAGATAGTCACGGAGTACGTTGCCGGTGACAGAAATCGTATCCTTACTTTCCTTCATCCGCTGAATTGAGAAGCGGCAGGCATCCGCCGGTGACATGATCTTGATCTCAAGACCATTCGTGTCATGCTTTGGCAAATACGCATTCACTTTCTTGATCAGCTCGGCATCGTGCGCACGGTCCTTATTCAACCAGAACACCGCAGGCGAGCCGGTCGCTCTGGCGCGGGTCACCGCCAGCTTCACCCAGTCCTGAATCGGGGCATCCTTCACTTGGCAGGCGCGCCAGATGTCCCCCGCTTCCACCTTGTGCTCATGCAAGGTATTGCCCGCCGCATCCACGATGCGGATTGTGCCATTGCCCGGTGCCTTGAACGTCTTATCGTGCGAACCGTATTCCTCAGCCGCCTGCGCCATCAAACCGACGTTCGGCACGGTGCCCATGGTCTTCGGATCGAACGCGCCGTTTTTCTTACAAAACTCAACGACTTCATGATAGACCGGCGCATAGCTTGAATCGGGAATGACGCATTTGGCGTCCGCTGCCTTGCCGTCCGGACCCCACATCTTGCCGCTGTCGCGAATGACCGGCGGCATCGACGCGTCGATGATAATGTCGCTCGGAACGTGGAGATTGGTGATGCCCTTGTCGCTGTTCACCATCGCCATCGGTGGCCGCTTTTGATAGACGGCTTGAATGTCCGCTTCGATCGTCTTACGTTGTTCATCCGGCAAGAACTTGATCTTGGTATAGACATCACCGAGACCGTTGTCCGGATCCACACCCAGCTTCTTGAACGTCTCACCGTGCTTCTCGAAAACATCCTTGTAATAGACCGTCACGCCATGGCCGAAGATCTTCGGATCCGAGATCTTCATCATGGTGGCCTTCATGTGCAGCGAGAACAGCACACCCTTGCTCTTAGCATCCTCGATCTGTTCTTCCAAGAACGTGCGCAGGGCCTTCACACTCATGAAGGTCGCATCCAACACTTCACCGGCTTGTAACGCGACTTTCTCCTTTAAGACAGTGGTCTTGCCATCTGCGCCCACAAACTCGATCTTGGCCGTGGTCGCTGCCGGAATCGTCATCGACTTTTCGTTCGAACGGAAGTCACCACTCTTCATGTGGGACACGTGGGTCTTCGAATCAGGACTCCAGGCGCCCATCTTATGCGGATGCTTTCTGGTATGGGCCTTCACGGACAACGGGGCTCGCCGATCCGAGTTCCCTTCGCGCAATACGGGATTGACAGCACTGCCCTTGACTTTGTCGTAGCGGGACTTGATGTCCTTTTCCTTGTCGTCCTTTGGATTCTCTGGATAATCCGGGAGCTTGTAGCCTTGGCCTTGCAGCTCCTTGATCGTCTCCTGCAACTGGGGAAGCGACGCGCTGATGTTCGGCAACTTGATGATATTGGCCTCCGGCGTTTTGGCCATCTCGCCAAGCTCCGCCAAGGCATCGGGTTGCTTTTGAGCCGGAGTGAGATACTCCGGGAACACCGCGATCACACGGCCCGCTAATGAAATATCACGCAGCTCAACCGCGACGCCTGCCGCCTTCGAGAAGGCATTGATGATCGGCAGAAAGGAATAGGTCGCCAGCATCGGTGCTTCATCGGTCTTCGTATAAATTATTTTGTCTGCTTTTGCCATGGCTTTTCCCCTTCTTCTTAAATATCTGATTTAGTTCAGCGCGTTGAGCGCCGAACCAGCCTTAAACCAAGTGATCTGTGGTGCTGTCATGCTGTGATTGGCTTGAACCTTCACATCGCCGCTGGTCTTATGCACGACCACTGTAACTGGCTTGCCTGGAGCCAGACTGTTCAGATCGAGTACGCTTAGTCGATCGTTCATCTCAATCTTGTCATAGTCCTTCGGGTCCACGAATGTCAGCGCTAGGATGCCCTGCTTCTTGAGATTGGTTTCATGGATGCGTGCAAAACTCTTGGTGATGACGGCTCGCACGTTCAAGAACCGTGGAGACATGGCCGCATGCTCACGGCTGCTGCCTTCACCGTAATTTTCATCGCCGACGACAATCGACCCAATACCTTGAGCTTTGTACGCTCTGGCAATTTGTGCCATCGTGAGATTGGCTTCGCCAGTCAGGATGTTCGTCCCCTTACCTGGCTCTGACGAAAACGTGTTATTCGCTCCAAGAAACATATTGTCGCTGATCTTGTCGAGATGTCCGCGGAACTTGAGCCAGGGACCGGCCGGGGAGATGTGATCGGTCGTGGTCTTCCCCTTGGTCTTGAGCAGGAGTGGCAGCTTATCGAAATCCTTACCGTCCCACTTAGGGAACGGCTGCAACAGCTGCAATCGCTCGCTGGTCGGCGGAATGTCGACGGTCAAGCTCGACCCGTCTGCAGCAGGCTCAACATACCCCTCTTCGCCCTTCGCAAAACCCTTGGCCGGCAATTCTTCACCCACCGGCGGCTGCAACTTGAATTCTTTGCCGTCCGCGCCCTTGACTGTCTGATTGATCGGATCGAAGCCCAAATCGCCGGTGATGGCATAGGCGGTCACGACCTCTGGACTGGCGAGAAACGACAGTGTTTCACTGATCCCATCGTTGCGGCCTGGGAAATTCCGATTGAAAGAACTGACGATCGAATCCGCCTTACCCTTCACGCCATCAGCCCGTTTCCACTGTCCGATGCAGGGGCCGCAAGAATTGGACAGCACGGTGCCCCCCAGCTGCTCGAACGTGTCCAAAAACCCATCACGCTTCATGGTGTGATAAATACGCTCGGATCCAGGAGAGACTAGAAACGAGGCCTTTGCCTTCAAGCCAGCCTTCAACGCCTGTTGCGCAATATGAGCCGACCGACTGATGTCTTCATAGGATGAATTGGTACAACTACCAATGAGCGCCGCCTTCAACTCAACCGGATAGCCCTTCTCTTGCGCTTCCGCTTTCAACTTTGAAATCGGCCTCGCCAAGTCCGGTGTATGCGGTCCAACCACATGCGGCTCGAGCGTTGAGAGATCGACTTCCACGATCTGATCGTAGTACTTCTCCGGCGACTGATAGACTTCAGGGTCGGCCACGAGTAGATTCTTCTGCGCCGTCGCCAAGCTCGAGAGATCCGCGCGATCCGTAATATTCATGTAGGCGACCATCTTCTGGTCGAAGGGAAACACGGAGGTCGTCGCCCCGAGTTCAGCACCCATGTTGCAGATGGTGCCCTTACCGGTGGCACTAATCGTTTCGGCACCAGGACCAAAGTACTCGACGATCTTGTTCGTCCCACCTTTCACGGTGAGCAGACCACAGAGATACAGGATCACGTCCTTCGCTGATGCCCACCCACTCAGCTTGCCGGTCAGCTTCACACCGATCAATTTAGGATGGAGAACTTCCCAAGGCAGGCCGGCCATGACTTCGCCGGCATCTGCACCGCCGACACCGATCGCCAATCCGCCCAACCCACCCCCGTTCGGCGTATGCGAGTCGGTTCCGATGATCAGAGAGCCAGGGAATGCATAGTTTTCAAGCACGACTTGATGGATGATTCCGGCTCCCGGCTTCCAGAAACCGATGCCGTACTTCTTGGCAGCGGACGCGAGAAAGTTATAGACTTCCTTGTTCTCGTCCAATGCATGCATCAGGTCCTTCTGCGAGCCCATTTCGGCACGGATCAAATGGTCGCAGTGAATCGTGCTGGGCACCGCCGCTTTCTTCTTATTCGCCTGCATGAACTGCAAGACGGCCATCTGCGCTGTCGCGTCTTGCATGGCGACCCGGTCAGGCCGCAAGGCCAACATGGCTTTGCCCCGTTCCCAATTCTGAGTGTCGAAGTTGTCGGCATGCGCGACAAGAATCTTCTCCGCCAGCGTCAAGCCACGGCCAAATTTCTTTCGAGCCTTCTCAAAGACGCCCGGCATTTTGGCATAGAGGTTTTTGGCGAGATCCATCGACATAACGTTCTCCTTTAATAATCGTCATCGGGCACTAGCCACTCACAGACCATCGTTTATTCTCGAATGGACAGTGACTAGTGACCTGTTATTTCAACGGCGGAACTTCCCGCCGTTTGGGTGCTGCGTAGTTCACCAGATAATCGAACAGCCGGATCAAGCGGCTGCCCTGACGTTTCTGATCGACCCAATGGCCGATCAAGCCAATCGTCCGCGAGAGGATGAAGAAGCCGTTCAAACTATCGACCGGGAATCCGATATCGACCAACACGGCCGCCATCGTCCCATCTACGTTCAAAATGAGGTTATCCTTCTTTGCCGCCGTGACCTGCTCTACTTGTAGTGCAAAATCGAGGCACGGGGTCTTGATGGGCAAGCTCTTCACATAGCCGACCAACTCCTTCACCCGCTTGTCCGGATTGCGCAAGCTCTTCACACGATGGCCGATACCGGGCACCGGACCATGGTTCTTCTTCATGTAGGTCAGGAATTCGTCGACCGTCATCTTATTGTCGACGGCATGTTTAAAGAACCGTCCGGCATCGGTGACGGCACCGCCGAAACGCGGGCCGATCATGATGAGTCCGGCGGCCACCGACTGGGACAGGCCGATCCCGGCGCATGCCGCGATGATCGTCCCCAACGCTCCGCTGACGCAGGGACCATGGTCGGCAGAGAGCATCATGATGCGCTTGATAATTTCGGCTTCCTGCTTAGAGATCAACCGCTTATCCCACAAGAGTCCGACGACATGGGGAATTTCGTAGCCCTTATTGATGAGCTCGGAGGCGGGATACCCGTCATAGCAGGGTTCGTCTCCGCGATCGTCGCTGATCGTGGTACGAATCAGTGGGGTGACCATGACTTCGTCGGCCTTCATGGCCGCTTCAATACTCTTGGGCAACTTCGGCAGTGACGCCGGCTCGACCGGTTCCTTCACTTGGCCGGACTTCAACATGTCCTGATAGGCTTCCTTGATCGCCGGGCCGAGTGCCCCGAAAGTCGCCGGCACAATCGCGCCGGACTTTTTGAGGGCATCGGACTTGGAACGGGCCGACCCTTCGCCCTTCAATCCTTCTTTCGCGCCCGCGTGACCGAACTTCATCCCCTTCGGCAAACTTTCCTGGCAGAAGCCGGAGACGACGGCCATCAACTTCACGCGCCGCTTCTTGGCGCCGTACCACTCAGCGGCCCGCTCTTCGAGATCGCCGCCCATTTCGCCGACGATGACGACCGCTTTCGTTTGCGGATCGTTCTCAAACATTTCAAGATAGCTCACGTAGTCAGTGCCCGGATAGGCATCGCCGCCGATGCCGATGGCCGTCGTGATCCCATCGGCGAACTGCGAGCAAATCCAGATAATTTCGTTCGAGAGACCGCCCGACTTGGTGATAACCCCGAAGGAACCTTCACGATAGAGCTTTGATAAGACGAGGTTGTCGAACGCACCACCGATCACACCGAGCCGACAGGAACCGGCCGACACAATACCGATCGACGAAGGGCCGTTAAACACCTTGCCAAGCTTTCTGGCATGGGCCCCAAGAATCTTGGCGTCCTTCTCCGGCACACCCTCCGTGATCATCGTCACAACCTTGATGTGTGTATCGTCGAGGGCTTCCATCCCGCCCTTCATCGCGCGGTCCGCTCCGATGTACACAAGACTGGTGTTGATGGTCGGATGGTTCTTCGTCGCTTCGGCGATAGTCTTATAGACCGGGATGGCGATGAGGCCGCTGCCATAAGGCACTTCATTGGACTTGCCGGCGTCAGGCGGATAGACAAACGCTTCAACATTGAGCGGGCGTTTGATCAAGTAGCAGAACTCCGCCATACGGCGGGCTGCGTTGACACCAGCGGCGCCCCCCTGAATCACAACCCGGGTGTCTTTATTGGCCAGAATGCTCATCGGAATCTCCCTCTTTCCTTTAGGACTGAGCGCTGAGAACTGAGAACTGAGGGCCGAGTGAACGCCCTCCGACTAGCTCAGTCCACAGTCCTGAGTCCTCGTTACTATTTCTGAAGTGCTTTGTCGACGATGTCCGTCAGCGGGGTGTTGCGATCGAAGACGTTGATGTCGAATCCTTCGTCCTTGAGTGCGCGCATCGCATCGAGCCCTTCCTTCTCTCGCGGGCCTCCGCGACGCACCCAGATCTTCACGCCCTTCAGCTTCCCTTCCGCCTTGGCCTTGCGGAATCCGTTGATGATGCCGCCGAATGTTTTCACCACGTCGGTGAAATTAGCGATCGCGCCACCAACAATGATGTTCTTAATTCCGGGCAAGGAGCAGACCTTCTCCGTCAGCACTTCAACCGCCCAATCAGGCGGATCGCCTGAATATTCAGCATAGTTCGCCAGCTTGCCGCCACGCGCCACGACGGCATCGGAGTAGTAAACACTGGCGCCACCACCTGCGGGGAGCATCGCCGTATCGCCACCGGGAATTTCAATGAACTTGACGGAGCCCTTAATCTTGCTGTCGACCGCCATGACCTCCTCTTCCTGCTTGGAATAGGCCCGGCCAAATTCTGCCGCAAACGCAAAATTCCAATCCGGATGACGGAACTTGGCATCGCCGTCTAGCAACGTCACCGCGTCAAGCGCGACTAACTCGCCATCGCTCGCGCGAGTCACGACGGGATTCACCTCGAGATACTGCGCATCTTCGCTATCGAAACAGCTAAACATCTTGCCGGCGAAATCCGCCATCTTCTTAACCAACGCGCCGGTAAAACCTGCCTCCTTGGCAAGCTTTTCAAGCGCTTCATGGGAGGGAGCCTGTCCCACATCAAGACACAACCGCTTCACGCGGTCCCAATTCGATTCAACTTCGATCCCACCGCAGTTGGCCACGAGAATCTCGCTACCTTCGCGAGTCGATTTCACCGCACAATAGTATTCCTCTTTGTGGGCAATCATTTCAGAGACGATGACTTGCGAAACCATAATGCTGCCGACCTGGCGGCCAATCATGTCTTTGGTCGCCGCCACAGCACCGGTCAGATCGAGGCCCACCTTCACCAACCCGAGCTTAAACCTGGAACCGAGCGCTTCATGCGCTTTGGCGACCAATTGACTCTGCTTCATCCAGTCGTTGACGTGACCAAGCTTGGAGAGTTCGTCCGCAGAGGTCACAACCGCATACTGGGGGACATGAATTCCCCACTTCTTCATCAGTCCCATCCCGGGACCTTCCAACACCTTTGCCATGAGAGTTCTCCTTCGTATTCAACTCAGCCGATCAGGGAGCCGGATTGTAACGGAAATCAACAGGATGACTCAAGACACCAGAGGAACTAAAATAAAATGGATCAAAAGGCCTAGTGTGGAGTTTCTCGACCCATTTTCCACTAAGCACTCAAAATATAAAGATTTACTGTCTCTGGTCATTACTTTGTAGACCGAAGAGACTGGCAGCTGAGGCAAAAATATGCGCTCCGCTCCCCCTGAAAGCGTCGAATGACTCCACCGCAGTGATTGGGACAGGGTTGTCCCGCTTTGCCATAGACCAGATGCCGCCGCTTATATTGCCCTTCGGTTCCATCGGGAGCAAAAAAGTCTCGGACGCTCGATCCTCCACAGGCAATCGCCTCATGGAGAACCTCACACATGATCTGGTAAAGCCTTTCAATCCTGGCTACCGATAGTCTGCTGACCTGAACATGCGGGTGCAGACCCGCTCGAAAGAGAATCTCATTCGCGTAGATATTCCCAATCCCGGCGATAACTTGTTGATGCATCAGGATGGATTTGAGTCGGCCACGTCTCGATTGCAACAGTTCCACAAAATCCTGCTGCGACGCGACGAGCGGATCCAGGCCAAATCGGCGGGTGCGATATCGATCAAGTCCCGCCCTATCCAACAGCGAGAGTCGCCCAAACCGACGGGGATTCCAGTACCGTAATTCCGGTTCACGAGCATCTTCGAACAACATCTTCACATGGACGTGCTGTGGATGTTTCGTCGGCGTGGACTGGAACAGGAGGAGTCCGGTCATCCCAAGTTCGGCCACGACATAGCGACAGACCTTGTCCTTCACAAATCCAAGGGCCACACTCTTGCCGAATCGCTCGACAGACTGCAGGCTGGCGCCGGGATACCACGATAAGGTCGAAAATCCCTCCCGCACGATATCCGCCCGTCCGACCCACACATCGCCTAGTGGCGCACCGAGGAGACGGGAACGGATTTGTCCAGCCACGACTTCTGCTTCTGGGAGCTCCGGCATCACTCATCCAGGTTACGAGATGAAGAGAACTGCTATTACGCCATGAGGTTTGGAGGAAAGGCAAGACGAGCTTGAAGACGGTGGCAGAAAACCTGGTTGCTGACAATCAATATGGTTGGAATGTTCTGAACGGTGCTGATGCGAGAATACCTTGAGGATGCTCAAAAAGGCTGTCCAGCCAGGCCACAGCGAACGAAGAGGCGAGGCGTACGCTTTGGTAGGTTGAGCCTCTGAGCGATGCGAGAACGCCGCTGGCGGACTTTTTGAGCATCCGACTACGCGGCGCGGCGGAGTTGGCGCACCTGTTCAATGGCGACCTGTAGATTTGGCAGCGGCATGGCGCCAGGCCGCCGGGCCATGACCAGCTTCAAGACCTCATCGTAGGTCCGGCCTTCCACGCAACAGAGATAGGCCATGACTACGGACACAGAGCGACCCATGCCAGCCCGACAACAGACCAACGTCATCCCTTTTGATGCACGAGGCTCCAGCCATCGCATCGCTTCCGCCAACTTGGCAGGATCAACCTTGGCAAATTCTCGAAAGGGAATCCGATGATAGTCCACCCAGGCAGCCGGTGTGATCGTAAACTCTTCAGCCACGAGTAGGAGTGTACCGATTACCTCAGGTGGCCCTTGTGCATCGTCGATGCTTCCCACCAACAGATTATCCGTAATCATATGCATTGCGTTGTCAGTATAACGCGAGTCTAATGGACGTCAAGCGTTCTTGTCGGGTTTGCGGTGTGGTTGCGATTCCATTTCCTTGCCCGTTATACTCGACCTCGTCAATTGGGGAACGGTTTTCTTCGTCCTATGGTCACTATCACTCAACAGGAAGTAGAACGGCGTCTGAACACGGTCCAATGCGCCATCTGCAAACAGTCCAGTTTTGCCATTGACGAACGGTCCATGGGAACCGACGGTGACTGGCGGGGCATCTGCAAGAAATGCTTCTACACCTTCCCCCTCTATACCGATATGGAGTTTTATCTCCGGACACAGCCGGACGTGCCGTTTCACTTGAAGGAGATTTCCTGCACGACCTGCAACCATCGCGGAGTCGACCTCGACTTCCGAGCTACGTTATCCGTGCGAGAATCCATCTACTTCGTGACCTGCAAGGGCTGCAAGCGACAGTTCCCAGAGAAATCGTCACTGGAAGCGTTTGAATAAGTGCGCCACAGTGCTCTCCGCTGGTGTATACTGCTTGTATGAGTGACAATCCAAAACAGCCAGACCAATCTTTGCCGGAAGAAAAGCCGAAGGTGAGAAAAGAAATCCCCCTCATCGCTATTCAGGATGATGGCGATATGATCGCCGAAGAAATGGCCGAGCTGTTTGAGGAAGACAAGGTGTCCCACCAGCACGGCAGCGCGGAGCCGGAAGCAGATTAGTCTGCCAAGCTCAGAAATCAGCGGCACCGCCATCGCAAATCCAGTTTATTGAGCTACCTGAATCTCTCACCCGTTGAACCTTCCATCAGTCCTTGATGAGTTCGAGCGCGCTGGTTCGCATCTGGGGAGTGATCGGATAGTTGCCCCCGATGGAGATGATGCGTTGGCCCCTTCGGCTCAGGGCAAAGCGGATGAATTCACGCGTGAGGGCAGGTAAGGGCTTGCCTGGTGGCTTATTCACCACAATGGTCAGCTGACGGGCGAGAGGATAGCGTCGGTTCAGGACTTGCTCATAAGTTGGATAGGACACTGTTTTCTCATCGATGCGAATTGGAAGAAACCGCACGGCATCATTCGTAAACATCACGCTTGCAAAGCCAATGGAGGCTGGATCAGCGGCGAGGCTATTCATCAACCCACCGGGCACACGTTCGAACGTAACATCAAAGCGATAGTCTTCCCTCTCGAGGACTTGCTCACGAAACAAGGCGTGGGTACCGTGGTTCTGGCTGAGAGCGTAGCGTGCAATCAGCTTTTTGCCAAGCTGACCTCGTACGCCAAGATCCATCCAAGTTTCCGGAACCCTGGATGCCGTTGTGACATGTCGGGAAAAAATGGCCTGGAGACTGCTCATCGAGATGTCGGGCAGCGGATTGCCGAGATTGACATAAACGGCAACCGCGTCATGGGCGACCGGTACTTCAACCGGTAGATATCCGAAGCGCCCTTTAAAGGTGGCACGCTCGGCGTCCGAGATGGGACGCGACAGGGGGACGATGTCAACCTTACCTTCCAAGAGCTCGACCAGCCCGTCTGCTATCCCGCCGCCGGTGATCTGTGTGCGAATTTCCGGATAGAGCTTCATAAACTCTTCGGCCCATCGATTCACCAGAATCGTGGTGCTGGCACTGCCTCGGCTGCGCAGCGTGCCGGAGAGTTCGGACTGCTCTTCATACTGACTCAGCGGTGCCGTGACTTCGAATATGGTTTTTTCGTCCAGTACCATCGATCTGGCCGACGCTGGTCGGCTCGTCGACAGGTCTTGAGCCTGCACGACGAGGGTCGAGGCTAGGAGCATGATGATGAAGATAGAACCCGACATATAACGCACGGCCAGCACCCTCTCCACTCACGCTTGCAACAGATACCGAGCAATCACCCGATAGAATAGGGCCGCCAACAGCACGAGTCCGATCGTGATGTATACTTTGTTAAAGATGTGGTCGACCCGCTGGTCCGCCACAGCAGTCAGTCCCGTGGTTGCAGAAACGTTGGTAGCCAGCTGGTTCAACCCGGCGATAATTTCCTGCGTCTTATCCAACGCGACTTGGTAATCTTTGATATCGAACGGCTCGCCGGACGGTTCCGAAGACGATTGTCCGGGCACGTAGTATTTGGATGCCACGGCGTCTGCCCCTTTCAAGGTCTGGTCGAGCGAAAGCAGCGCCTGTTGGAGAGCTGTGGCCAAGCGCGTGGCATCCTGGGCCAGTGTTGATCCCTGTTTGGTCAGCGTGCTGGCCTCGCTTAACACCTCCGTGATTTGTTTCTGACGTTGGTCGAGTTCCTGAAAGATCTCGTGACGTTCGTGCGCAATGGTCTGTGGCAAAGACTCAACCATCCGCCCCATACGAGCTGCCGTCTTGCTGAGTTCTTCGATCGTGGTCAGCAACTTCCCAATTTCCGGTGCGGCGAGAATCTCGTTGGTCGCCGCTTCCGCTTCAATGCCGGCGATACTCGGTCCACGCTTACCATACCAGAATGCGCGTTCAGCTAACCGCCGCGTTTCACGCAACTCGGCGTTCGTCTCACGAAGCGGGGCCAACATACCACCACCAGACTGAAGATCAACCAACAAAGACGACGCTCGTGTTCCCGCGAAGTCATTAAATTTGACGAAGGCAACCTGTTCCACATCACGATGGTCACGCCGCCACTCAAGGATCAGCAAATCCAGCAGTTCAAGCTGATCCTGCATCATAACCCTGCCTACCAAAGCCCAGGCCTCACGTCGCATGGTATGGAGGGCATTGATCAATACCGGAGCGCGATCGCCGAATATGGAGTTCGCTCGATTTTCGTCAATCCACGCGATGCTTTGGAGGGTAACCGCAACGGTCAAATCCAATACTTCTGAATAGGGATCATCGCCAGAGACGATGTCGTTGATGGCCAGCACGCCATCCAGCTTGATTCGATGCGCAATTCTCCGCTCAGTGGCGTCATTGTTGTTTCGCTTAATGAGGTCCACCGCTGAGCCGACCACCATGGAGTAACGATCCGCAAACCCTTTGGTCAGGTGATCGAGCTCTTCGATTGAGATCCGGTCGGATTGCAACAGGTTCGATTTTGACGCAGCAACTTCAGCCGTGCGGCCCATCGCCGAGCAACCAGCCACAGAGACAACCAACGTCACAACCATCAAGAGATGGCGTACCGTTGCACCATGAATGTGACCGTTGTGGTTGTCCACCGATGTTACTCAGCTGCTACTACTCTGTCGCCAACAATGAGGTCGCAGAAACCATTTCGACTGACACCACCACACGCGTGCCACAGTCAGCCTGGCATGCAGACCGCGCCAGAAGATATGCGCCCCCTCATATTTCTCTCTAGGATCAAAACCTAGCTACGATTCTGCGTCTGTCATTACCATCTGTCAACTCTCAATTCCTCAACCCTATAGTTAGCATTGGTGTGGCCTCGCTGCCTTCTACCCCATCCATCAAATCGATTGAACAAGTTTCACCACGCAGTCTTGATCGATCCGTCCCAGCGCCGACAGCTTGCCAGCCTTCTCCTTGTGAGCAATCCGTTCGATTTTCACGATTGCGCCGCGATTCCACTCATCAAAAGCCGCGTTTTGAGACGAGGCCAGGCGATCTTGCCGGCCGATTTCTGGCCGTCCTGTCTCGTTGCACAACCAGGCCCGCTTCTCACCCTTGAGGTGGCGGAGCTCACTCACCACTCGATAGACATCTGGCCGCCTATCAACGATGGTCTTCCCGTCCTTTCGAAGCAACAGATACGAAAACTTCAGCGCATCTTTGATGAAGCCGACCTCGCCATCGATTTCTTGGATGAATGCCGGAGGCTCCCAGGCTCGCTCTTCGTGGCACCAGTCGTAGGGATTGATCAGTGCCGGGCAGTTGTTTTCATGAAGACATGGGCTATAGACGGTGCAGCGTTTCTCTTGGAGTAATCGGTCGCGCACTTGGTGCAGCGCTCGAGAAGTCTCGCGTAAGGCCGGTTCCACGATCATCAAGGTGCCCTGAGGTGCGAGACGCGCTAACAGTTCCGTCACGAGAGAACTTCGCATCGCAATCGGATCTGTCGCATCTGCATGGGTCTCGTTCAGGCAGTTTGCGAGAATGATGAGATCAAATGGAACCCTCGGTTCAACATCTTTTACCCACCCAGTCCGTCCTACATCTACCTTGCAAGCTTGAAGGCTCGCGCCGGTCAGATTGGCTGTTCGGCAATACTTACGCCAGAGGCTTTCGGCTTGCTGGAGTGCCGTCATTGAACGGTCCACGGCCACGACTGACAGCCCAGAGACGTTTCCTCGTCCGTGCCACCAGTCGAGAACCGCGAGTGCTCCAGTCCCTGGCCCAGAGCCAAGGTCTAGCACTGAGAATGGTTCGTCAGCCAGGACAACGGGCATTTCATTAAGAAGCACTTGGATCTTTGACAGATTCACCGGCAGGAAATAGTTGAGATACGCCGCAGCAAGGGTGGGCGATTCAAGATAGGAGTGGCTCAATGCACTTCGCCTTATTGTGAAGAGCCTTGAGAGCTCAACAACCGCGGTTGAGAGGCGGTCTCGTGAAACCCCTTCGCTCTTGACGACATTCTCAATCACACTCAACAACGGGGACGAAAGGGTGACATTGTGGCTGCGCATAGGCCTAGTGTATGCTCACTCTATTACGGAGGACAACTATGACGGATGATATCCTCAAGGCCTATAAAGAGGTTGAGTCGGCTGTGGAGCGCTATATCCGACTGCTGCACGAACATGTCACGATGTTACAAAACGTCGAGCCACCCGGTTCGGATAAGATCATTCGACTGACTTCCGGCTCGAAGGCCATGACCGATAGTGCAGGAATCTATCTGTCCTATGCGAAGTATGTGGCCTATGGGATGCCGGAAAGCGAGGAGATGATCGAGGACGAGATTCAGGGATAACGAACGGTCTGGCTGGCCTAGCCAGTCGTCGAAATCATAACGACTAGATTGACCGGATAGACAGAAACAGGAAGGGCCTCTCAAGCATCAGCTTGAGAGGCCCTTCCTGTTTGACTATCGTCTCGCTTTAGATGCTGCGCATGAAGTGAGCGACTTCGTCAGGATTGACGCCACCCATAATCTGCGACATCGCAACGTTAGTAGACTTCTTACCGCTCACACCTGATTCGACTTCGTCCACGATTAACTCCACCGGCATCGACTGACCACCGTAGACACGCGGGCCACCAATGATCTTCGCGTTGGAGAAACCGTAGATGGCAGTCGCCACTTCCTTGGCCAGCCAACCGACGTAGTTAAATTCCGGGACCACGATCAGCTTGGCCTTGCTGCACAACTGGCGAAGTTCCTTGGTCGGGAACGGGCGGAGGGAGCGGACCTTGATCAATCCGACCTTCATGCCCTTTTCTTTACAGAGTCGAACGGCTTCGCGCGACTGCGCGGCAGCGCTGCCGGAGGCAATGATGATCACTTCGGCATCATCGACGTTCTCTGCAGTGAGCAATCCACCCATATACCGATCAATGTATTTGCGCGACCGTTCAACGGCTGCCCAGACTTCTTGTTGCCAGACGGCGTGAATGTTATACGCCATAAAGTTTGACTTCTGGACCGGGGCGTCGCGGGAGAGACGCGCGGGAGGATTCTCCGCATCCAGCACAGGAACGGCCCCGCGCCAGGCTTCGCGCGGCGGGAGCTTAATGCCACGATCCTGCATGCGCACATACCCACGAGCATGGGTGACGAAAAAACCGTCGCAGCAGACCCCGACGGGCAACGTGACATCATTCATTTCGCTGATCGTGAAACCGGTCATCGTAAAGTCAAACATGTCCTGCTGATTCTCAGCATGAAACACGATCATGCCGCAGTTGAGCAGATAGGACACTTCAATGTTGTCCGGTTGAATGGCCAATGGGGCATTGACGACACGACAGGTAAACATGGCAACAACCGGAAGACGGTGGCCTGGCCAGGAGGCGATGCCTTCAAGACCTCGCAACGTACCGGGACCGGCCGTCGCAGTGTAGCAACGAACACCCGCACGTGAGCCGCCAGCGATAGCCGCCATCACACCTACTTCTTCCTCACCGCGATAGTACTCTTTCACATAACCTTCACCGTAGAGTACACCGACAAGCTGCATGGTTTCGCTCTGCGGCGTGATCGGATACGCGATAGCCAAATCTACATTCGAACGACGGATTGCTTCTTTTGCAGCCTCGCTGCCGGTGATGAATTCCTTTGTCCGTGGCGCCTCATGAAACATATACTCAGGCGTCACCACCCGCTGTCTTTTCGCTTCACCATGCGGATCTTTTTTCGATGCACTTGGCGCTGGGGCTACGCTGGTAATCGGGTCGCCTTGCGGATTTGTCTTCACTTCAGTCTCACTCATAATTGCACCTCTTGGCTAGTTCGAGCATTGCCACTCGACCTTGTCCTTATCCTTCCCGTTTCATCTGCTCGGCAGAATGACCGAACATCGCTGCGCTCCCAGTCCCACCAGGAGTCGGAGCAAACGCCATCGGATTAGTGTGAGTCTTACCGCCATGCACCTTTGATTGTGTGCCGGTAAAACGGACATTTTCGCCGCTCTCTGGCAGCTTGATTCCTAGCTCCTCACGGATACGCTTAAAAATCTGGGCGATACGCTTGATCTTCAGCGTATCGGAGTCTCGAATCGTCAACATCGCATCCTCATGACCTTGCTCCGCGCAGACCGCCATGGTGCAGCAATTGGTTCCCGCCCTGATCATCTTCAGGGTGAGATTCGCATAGTGACAATGGACACCGATAAAGATGCAGGCTTCGATCTTATTGCCCCAGATCGTCAGATTCGGATGATTGGGGTTGATCACTTCTTCAGGATCAATTTTCGGGTATTTCGGCCGATAATCCGGCATAGGGATGATCATCACTTCAGGAATCTGGGCCGCAATTTCAAGTGTAGCCTTCGCCTTTTCTACCGCGTGATCGTTCCACGCCCACAAGAGCAGAGGACCTGGAAAGATTGTCGCATTCGGGCTCGTCAGCATTTTGCGAGCCATCTCTTCAATGACAACCTCCTCGTTTGGCTCAAGGAGACCGTAGTACAACCCTTGTCCTGGATCCGGCAAGGCTACACCTAACTGGGCCGCAGACGGCGGATGGAACCCTGCTGGACCCGGCACGATGATTCGCTCTCTGGTATCTTGTGTGATTGCCACGCCTGACTCCCCTTCCTTACCCAACCATAGGGCTCGCAAGCACTGCAGTGGTGCTCTTGTCTCCGTAGGTAATATTGTCCGTCAACGCTGCCTTCGGCAACTGATCGATCATGGTCATTTTAATGGCATTGTTCTTGGCCAGGCTGTCACAGACCCATACGCACAGGGCACAGCCTTTACACCGGTCTACCGCGATATAGGCAGAACCGTACTTAAACCCTTGCTCTTTGCCCATCTCCTCACTGTATTGAATTGTGTTGGCTTCCGGACAGTACTGCGTGCAGAGCTTACAGCTCTTCGATGCACAGATTTCAACATTGACATTGGCTACAAGGTACATAAAGACTCCTTTGTGGCTCGACTACGCAGTGGCAGTGGCCGTCTCAGTGGCCACTGGCTCGTCCTCGCGCTTGACATTGGGCGCTGCCCAACCGTGATCGACAGCATAGTTCCATCCAGCCCGCATGACGGCGACATTCTTATCGATTAGCTCCTGCTTTTTCTTGAACTTTCGTTCAACGACACTGTCGAGCGCGGCAGTACCGCCAGATACCACAAAGCCCTTACCGAGAAATCGGTCCTTGACGGCCTGATCCAACCCCACCATACTCGTCAGTCCTGTAATCGCACCGATACAGCCCATCAGCGCCATGTTGGTAGCGAGGTCCATACCTGCGACTTCCAATGAGATCTTCGTTGCTGGGAAGTAATAGAGCTTCGCTCGCCGTTCTTTCAGCTCAGCCGCTTGATCCCGGTGAAGATTCATTGGCCCATCATTATTGATCAGGGCAACTCCATCTTCTTTCAGACCAAAATAGAACGGCATCGTGTAAGATTTGCCGTGCGTGATGACCTGGGGGTGAAAAATAATGATGATGTGAGGAAATGTGATTTCGCCAATCTCATAAATCGGCTCGTCCGATACACGGACATAACTTTCGACCGGCGCCATCCGTTTCTCAGACCCATAGAACGGTACGATCGTGCTTTCGCCTCCGGCATTGATCACGGCCGTGCTCAGGATGTGCGACCCGGTTACGACGCCCTGTCCGCCGACACCTGCCATTCGAATGTTGAAGCGCTTTGCCATTATGCAATCTCCTTCGGTCTCTTAGGCCTTGCTGGGAATCGCGGCAGCTGGCTTGGGGAGAAACTCCTTATAGCCATAGCGCTCGGCAAGATACTGCTTGGCCTCTTCGCTGACATACTCGGTGAACTGGTATCGATCGTTCTCGACCGTCTTCGCATCTTCCATGACTTTGTCGGTCGGAATAGCGTATTCAATATTGCAAGAGGTATATGCCTGAATATACGTTGACCCGACTTCGCGAGCGATCAACACCGCTTTCTTAATGACGCTTTCGACACGGCGCGGATTATTCGGCACGACGGTCGCCACATACGCACAACCCGCGACCTTGGCCATCTGCAGCATATCCATCTTCTCGAACTTCTTGCCGAGGGGAGCCATTTTCAGCACGGCACCTCGATTGGTCATACCACTTTCCTGGCCACCGGTATTCCCATACACCTCGTTGTCCAACATGATGGTTGTAAACCGTTCCTTGCGGAACCACGAATGGAGCACCTGTTGGAAACCGATGTCCGCGGTACCACCGTCTCCAGCCATCACGACCACATCCTTAGGCTTGTCTCCGAAGCGAAGACGAAGGCCACGAGATAATCCGCTCGCGACTCCATTTTGGTCACCATAATTGCCGTAGACAAAGGGAATCGCAGCCTGAGAGATGGCCAGACGACCACAACCGGCCGTCCCCACAGTAATGGTATCTTCTGGATTGGGGAAAGCAATGATGGCAAGCCTGATAAAGAGCGTCATCGCGCAACCGGCACACATAGGGTGTTCTTCCAACGCTTCCTTGAAACTCCCCATCTGAGAAACAGTTACCTTCTTCCCAAAAGGCCCATGTTCCACCATGTCTCGATATTCCTTTGGCATAAACTTCTCAAATCCATTGGAAAACTTGACATAATCAAGACTCATCAGGCACCTCCCTTATATATCGTTGGCAACGGCCGACCGCTGCTCATCATTTTTACACTGCCGACATGCATCGAGGAAAACTTGAGGGCTTGGATAATTCAGACCACCACGCAATAGCCATCGAGTCTTGGCATCCTAACAAAGCCTGAAAAAGACTGTCAATCTTTGATAAACCTTTTCTCAGCTCTAGTAGTGACATCTACCTTAGTTATGAATTTATGACGAATACTACAGTGATAGTATAACGCCATGAAAATCAAAGCAACTTCAAAGATGGCCCAAGGTGTCAAAAAGAAAAGACCTAGATCCAGCCGGCGAGTAGGCCATTTGCCCCAAGCGACCAGGACAAGAAAATCACACGAATGAGCCGCCGAACGTTCTTAATGATTCACGTTTAGACATTGCCGATCCGTTGCATTCCGTTTACACTACTTCCCATGCTCTTGCGCGTTCTCATCCCGGGCGAAGATGATGCGGGGGTCCATGTCGGCGGGGTCCATAAACGCCCGGCGATTCCGGACGATTCAATCAAGGCTGAATGCCCAAAATTCATGGCGCATGGCCCCTGTGGAGGGGTCCGTAAAGGTGGCCTTTGTGAAGTCTATCCCGAAATGAAATGCCCCTGGGTCTCTCTGTATATCGAATTGGAAAAAATTGGTCAGACTGAATGGATGAAGCAAGCCTAAAAGGAGTACGGGGTGAAGGGTAAGGAGTTGAAAAAGAGCATACGGAGCACGAAGCTTGGGTACAACGAGCGTCATGCGCGAAGCGGGATCAACGCTCCTCTCCCAGATATCGAGACCTTCCCGAATCAATACAAGAGATATGAAATTACGATTGAGATCCCCGAGTACACAGCGATTTGTCCAAAAACTAACTTGCCGGACTTCGGAACCATTACACTACACTACATGCCTGATAAAGCATGTCTTGAGCTGAAAGCGCTCAAAATGTACATCCACGCCTACCGGAATCTCGGCATCTTCTACGAAAATGCCGTCAACAGAATCCTCCACGATATTGTCAAATCCTGCCGTCCCGTATGGGCGAAAGTCACCGGCACCTTTACCGCTCGTGGTGGGCTCTGTAGCAAGATCGAATCAAAGTACCCCTAGCCCGGATAAGGTAATTAGGGCGAAACGTAACCAAAGAAGCACCGTAAGAAGAGTTTGAAAA
>CAKKRK010000034.1 GCA_919902665.1 Nitrospiraceae bacterium | reverse complement strand
CCCTAATCCGGACGTAAGGCCGTTGGCTCGCGTTGATGATGCCCTGATCGGCTGCGGAGCACGGCGAGCGGTCGGGTAAGAGTCACCAGTCCCCACGCGGACGCACAAGCGGGATGGATAGGCGTTCTTCCGGGGTTGCTGGAGCGCCCGAGGGGCCGCCAGCACAGACCACGCCCGCCGTGGTGTCAGGGAGACGCAAGAGCAGAGGCTGAGGGCTTACGTCGGGGCAGGGAGCCACTGGCTGGCGGCCAGCCACTGGACAAGCCGGTCACGCGTTGTGGCCAGCCGGAGCCAGCGTTGCCGGGCATGCGTGACGAGCCGGCCCGGCCCGGTGAACAACAGGAACCGCAGCCGCTTGGGCCGGGCGGTCAGCCACTCAGGCGGCAGGGCCAGGCGCTTGAGCGCGGTCAAGACATTGTGGGCCAGCAAGGCGAGGCGCAGCCAGGCCGCGTTGGCCCCGAAGCGCCCGCACGGCAACACCCCGCCGGCCAACGCGTTCTTCACCACATCATGGACGTGCTCAATGGTCCCGGCCTTCTCCCGGTGCCACGGCAACAGCCTCGCCCCGCCCCAATCCCCCTGGGTCGAGCGCACGGCGAAATGCTTGACGGCCGAGCCGTCCGCAAACAGCTCGCCTTGCCGCGGCCGGACGCGCACCGCGACATCGCGCAACGGTGCGGTGTTGCGTTGTTCGCGTGCGTCACTGGGGACGAAGGGCCCGTCGGCCCAGTCGCGCAGGTCGTCAGGCCTCTCGCCCGGTGCGGCGGAGACGTGCCAGGCCGTCTCCGGCAGCGCCTGGATGGCCGCCGCCCGCGCCGGGCTCATCCGGGCACTGATCGCAACTCCAATCGGCCCCCCCGGCCCATTCGGCCGTGTGGGATTGCGGAGCCATGTGAGCAGCTCGTGTTCATGACAGGCCGAGTCCCCTCGGTAAGAATACTCTTGCACCGTGGGCGGCAGCGCTGCAAAGGCGGCCTGGGCCACGGGCAGCGGCGCAACGCGCGCAGGCACATTCCCGTCCCGGAACTGATCGGCCACTACCCGATTCAGTTCGGCCCACACCGCCGTCATCGGCTGATACCCTCGGCCCCCCTCATAGTGGGCCAGGGCCTCCCGTGTGTGACGCTCATGGATCGTGGCATCCTGATCGATCGTCGCGATCCGCTGGTCCGGGCACCGCGCGGCCACCGCCCGCACCAGCTCGACATTCACCGGCGCTAAGCCCTGCAACGGGGCGGTGTCCTCGGGAATGAAGGCCCCTTGGCCCACCGGCCGCTGCGCCTGCGCCGTCACGAGCGCCTCGTCCCGGTGAACGGCATACAGCAACGTGCGGGCGGTATCCGGCAACGGCAGCGTATGGCCCAGCATGGTAGGGAGCCCAGGATCTTCGGCCAAGCGGCGGAAGTCCTCCAGACAGTCGCCGCCGGCTGCGTTCAAC
>CAKKRK010000033.1 GCA_919902665.1 Nitrospiraceae bacterium | reverse complement strand
TTCAAACTCTTCTTACGGTGCTTCTTTGGTTACGTTTCGCCCTAATTACCTTTTTAACATGCCCCATCAAGTGCTCCTCCGCTGTCTGAGGTGCCTGGGCCTGGCGAGCAAAATTTATGGAGGTCTTGGTTTTCATCTTGGACTGATACATACGGTGTTGAATATTTCTCAGACGGTTTTGAATGGGTCGCACGCAGGGGCCAGACGGTGCTGCATGTATCCTCAGACAATGTGGGCGTGAAGCGACCTGAAAGCCTGCGCGAGCCGATTCGGGACCTCGTTGCGTTAGGTCTTAAAAGGCTACCGTAACCATGCAGACGTACACACGTGTGTTCTGTGCCGTAGCCATCGCGCTGTGTGCTGCGCCCATCGCCGCACTGGCAGCCGATCCTCGTCCCTGCGAGCTCTTCTCACCGAAGGAGATCGCTTCGGTGCTAGGCGGCACGCCAAAACCCGGTCAGCTTAGTGAGGTTATGGATAAAGATGTGGCTGCAATGGCCTGGGATTGTGAATGGTCAGTAGGTGGGCGTAAGTTTATAGCACGGGTAATTCGCTTCCCTTCCGCCGCCGATGCAACTCGGGAATTGCCGAGCATGGTAGAAATGTTAACGAGCGAGGTAGCAATGGCAACGATGGCGTTGGGAATGTTTGAGAGTTCCCCAGTGAGTTCCCCAGATGTTGATCTTAAGCTGTCTGAGGTGCCTGGGCCTGGCGAGCAAAACTTTTGGGGATCTTCGTACAAAAACGACACTATATGGATTTCACGCAAGGGCCAGACGGTGCTGGGTGTAGTTGTAATCGATATGGACAAACCGATGCGACCTGAAAGTCTGCGCGAGCCGATTCGGGACCTCGTTGCGTCAGGCCTTAGAAAGCTACCGTGATGCATGTGCTGTCTACTCTCTCGCGAGAAGGGGTGTCCCAACGCTTGGGAATAAGAATTGTAAAAGGCCTTTTTGGCATGACCGGAAACTCCGAAAGAAGTTCCAGGAGGGTCAATCGGCGGACTCCGGCGTCTGCCATGCAGGAAATCACTCTGCAAGACGGACATGACTGGCGCTTTTGCCATGGATCAGACCCAGCATGAAGCGCCATAACGGTGGTGCAACGCGTGACGGCCCATCGACCATGTACTACGGGTTCTTTTGCGGATCGGTATAAGATCCCTCTCTTGAGCAGGTTCACATCCATAACCCATTGCCACGACCGCCAGTCTCCCTGGGACGTACTTGGGTAGTAGAGGAGAACCGCCTACCATAGCACGCAGACGTTGAACGGCCGCTTTTCAATTCCATGAACGACCGGTTTGGGTCGGGATTTGCCTGTCAGGCATCGGGCAAGTGTCGGCCAGAAGCGGAAGTTCGGCGCCGAGATTGCGCCGCCGCAAAGCGGCTCTCCTGTCGCATGAACGTTCGCTATAACTGGGCCAATAGAACGGACGCTGTCATATCCCGCCACACGCCTTCCTCCTATTGACCAGATCTGGAACCGTGCCTCTCAGATGTCAGCCTCAACGCTAAATAGCATCGGCGTCGTGCCTGCCCCATAAACCTGTTATCCTGTCGCGCTCATGTTCACCTCAGCATACAGGAGTCCTTCCTACGAGGGGCAATGGAACGGACGGTGCGATACACCGCCATATGTTCAATGGTGATCAGGAACGAACGGCGCGGGAAATGCTGAAACCACCCAACAGTCATGAAGCATTCCAACGTGCCCACGGGCTGTCAGTCAGTCACTGAGCATGCTCCCGCTACGCAAAGTACGTTTTGTCTCCAGGGATCGTCAGCGCAGTATTTTAAAACGGTTAGAATCGCTGTGGCGCAATTTAACAGCTTCCGTTCCATTGCCCCTGGGACGACAGCTTGCCGATACTGTTGCAGAGCAGCTATTCTGAATCACTGGCATGACACGATCCGGCGTCATATTTTATCCTTTCCATCTGTGCCACGAGCGCACCTTGCAGTGGCTGCTAGAGCGGTATCAGCAGGTGCATTTCCGGGACTATATGGCCATACAAGTCAGTCTTTTCTGCGGGACAATGGCCTTTCCCGACCGTATGGGAGATTCCTTCCCCGACCTCCTGGCAAGCAAGCGACTGGTTCAGGGTTACAACGTCAGCGGACCGCTCAAGCCGGACACCTGTATCGCCGTGGATCGTGATCTCACAGATTCAACGTGGCGTGGGCTCTTTCATCGCGCGCTGGTGGAGAATCGCCGATTCCAACGCGGCTTGTTCGACGGCACAGACATCACTGGGCGTCACAAAGATGGCCCTGCCGAGCAGACCTTGTTGGCTCGTCTGAAGGATGTTTCGTTCGAGACGACTCCCTTTACGGTGGCCAGTATCCGTCAACTCAGCCAGCGACGGCTCATCGGCAGAGAAGCTGATCTCTTCGACTATGGCCTTGCCCTCCTGAAAACATCCGCCTCACTGGTGTATACAATACAACTGGCAACGGCTGAACAGCTGGCCGTTGCGACTGATTCGCCTGCCCATTTCACATTACTCACTCGGCTTATAGAACGAATGGGCGTCACGATCGAGAATGGGTTGGTCGAACAAGGCCTATCGTAACCCGTACACTCAGGTCTGCTAGAATCTCCGCCCATGCCTGCCCCATCAACGCCCCACACAATTCCGGATGTCACTGAAGACATTGAGACCGGTAGCGGCAGCGGATTGGGGAGAAGCCGGGATAACGGACTATTCGATCAGATGAGGGCCAATGACGCCGTGTACTTCTGCTTTGGGTCGAGGCTGTGTGAAAACTCGTAGGCAGTTCGACTTTGCATGATTTCTAGGGTCCTCATACCATTACCCGACTCGAAATAATCGAATACAGCTCATTCTGAGAGGTCGATTTTCTTAGACTTCAATTCCTTTCCCGTTTTCACACGGCCTCGGTCGAAAGCGGTCGTTTGACGTCTGTACCAGCGGTGCTCATCACAGCGCATTACAGAGGGAACCCATGATGAGAACGAAACGAGAAGGACATGGGGACCTCGCAGGGCGGTCAGTGTAGAAGGGCTGGACTGAATGGTGATATTAATCAGCGGGACGCTGTCAGAAGGCCTGGTAATGATGTGTCGGTCTTGCTCCTCACTGCCGGACCCACCACAATCCGGCAGGGCAGCATTGCGTGTTTACTGTGGTCCGAGGATCTCCTGCTCCGCCTGAAGCCAGTCATCGAGTGGACCTTGACGGATGCGCCGTTCGTAGTTCTCGAAGGCACGTTTGGCGATGAGTTCATAGAGTGTTGCTGACACAGAAGGAGGGGGAGACTCTGGTGTCGTTCGACGGGTAGGTCTTTGGCGCGTTGTCTTCGGTTTGGTCGGGGTCTTCAGATTGATCGGCTTCTTCGATTTCACGAGTCTCTTCCCATGTCATCCATCATGAATCATGATTGGTGATGGCGAAGCTAGGCCATACCTGGGGAGATGTCAAGGCCAGACCGTTGCAGTGTCAACCCAATTTAGAAATGTCCTCTTTCTCCCAACGTAGAAATGTCCG
>CAKKRK010000032.1 GCA_919902665.1 Nitrospiraceae bacterium | reverse complement strand
GTGTAAATAATTTTGTGTAAATGGTCATTTAGCAGGAAACTGCTTATATACTTTTTTGGAGTAAGAAATGACCACACCCAAACCCCTGCCGACCGATTTAATTGATAGCCTGCTGGCTGATTACAAGAAGCCGGAAGACTTAATCGGCGAGCACGGTCTTCTCAAGCAACTCACCAAAGCACTGGTTGAACGTGCTCTGCAAGCCGAAATGACCGAACATCTTGGTCATGATAAGCACGAAACTGTGGCCAATCCCACGGGTAACACCAGGAATGGTAAAAGTCGCAAGACCCTGAAAGGTGAGTTTGGTAAATTGCCCATCGAGATTCCCCGTGACCGTGAAGGCAGCTTTGAGCCTCAAATCATTTCCAGGCACCAAACCCGCTGGGTGGGATTTGATGACAAGATCCTCTCGCTGTATGCCCGTGGTATGACGGTGCGCGAAATCCAACAGCATCTTGCCGAAATATATGGCGTTGAAGTGTCTCCTACACTTATTTCCACGGTCACCGACGGCGTACTGGACGAAGTAAAGCAATGGCAATCCCGACCTCTTGATGCTGTTTACCCCGTGATCTACCTTGATTGCATCCATACCAAAGTCCGTGACGCCGGGAGCGTTCGTGCCAAAGCGATTTACCTGGCGATCGGCATTAATATGGAAGGCCATAAAGAAATCCTGGGTCTATGGATTGCCCAGACCGAGGGTGCCAAATTCTGGCTCAGCGTTGTCACTGAACTCAAGAACCGTGGCGTGCAGGATATCTTTATCGCCTGCGTTGATGGTTTGAAGGGTTTCCCTGAAGCGATTGAAACCGCCTATCCACAGGCCATTGTACAACTCTGCATCGTGCACATGGTGCGTAACAGCTTCAACTACGTCGGATGGAACAAACGCAAGGAAGTGGCCGCCGATTTACGCTCGATCTACAGCGCCGCCACGATTGATGAGGCCGAGCAAGCGTTATCTGACTTTGAGAAAAAATGGAATGATGCTTATCCTCCGATTGCCCCGTCCTGGCGCAATAATTGGCAGCGCATTATCCCGTTTTTTGACTATCCTCCTGAAATACGGCGCATCATTTATACAACCAACGCGATTGAGTCAGTCAATATGAGCCTGCGCAAAGTCAGCAAAAACCGTGGATCGTTTCCTAACGACGAGTCTGCCATCAAACTGTTCTATTTGGCACTCATCAACATCGCCAAAAAATGGTCTATGCCTCTAAAAGATTGGAAGCCCGCCTTAAACAGGTTTACCATTCAATTTGAGGATAGAATCCCTCAGCATTATTAACCACCATTTACACAAAATCTAAGACACCCCC
>CAKKRK010000031.1 GCA_919902665.1 Nitrospiraceae bacterium | reverse complement strand
CTGTCCATATTTTTCTTGGGCCCTACCGGGGCAATCCGATCGCGATCTATTTGCGCCTGACGGAATCTGGCTGCCAGATCGGCCCAAAAGTCTATCCTTGGAACAATGTCATGGGCCTTGGTGAAACGCCGAACAAGGCCGCTGCTGATTTCGAGGAAAAATGGAAGACAAAGGGCTTAACGGCAAACATGTATTCGGGCCCAGCCTGGGAAGGAGGCATTAAGCCAGAAAGACCAGCGCCGCCCAAGCCAGCTGCCCCCCCACCTAAACCGGCCACTCCGCCCAAGGCCGCAGCCGCTCCAGTAGACACAGCCCCTGGATCGCCTGTCCCGGCTGCTGCCGCAGTTCCCGCTGAAGAGACTTCTACCGCAGCACCCGTTTCCGCAACCCAGCCCTCTGGAAAGTCGGACTAGACTCCTTACTAGAATTGTTCCTGATTCATCGTGAGGGCGGACTACAGTCGACAGCCTGAGCAGCTAGTTTGCTGTGTTTCATCCCATACGCCGCATACACGAGAATGCCAATAACGGTCCATACCACAAAACGGATCCATGTTGCCGAAGGCAAACCAGCCATTAGGTATAGGCATGCGGCGATGCTCATGATGGGCACGAGAGGCATGAAGGGAAGACGAAAGGGCCTGGGCAGATCAGGCTTTACGTACCGGAGCAGCATGACCCCAAAGCTGACGAGGATAAAGGCAAAGAAGGTTCCGATGTTGGTCATATCGGCCGCTTCCCCGATCTGGAACAACGCCGCCAGGATCGCGATAGCCACTCCGGTCAGAATCGTTGCCCGATGGGGCGTTCCAAACCTTGGATGAACCTGTGAGAGCCTCGGGCTTAACAGCCTATCGCGCGACATAGCAAAGAACACGCGGATTTGTCCCAGCATCATGACGATCAATACACTCGTGATACCCGCCACGGCTCCGATAGCCACGATAGCAGCGCCCCATTTAAACCCCACGACGCTGAGCGCTTCAGCCACTGGAGCATGTATGTCAATTTGGCTGAGGGGAATCAGGCCGGTGAGGACCGCCGCCACGGCAATATAGAGCACGGTACACACCGCCAGCGAAGCAAGGATACCCAACGGAACGTCTCGTTGAGGGTTCCGAGCCTCCTCTGCAGCAGTTGAGACCGCATCGAACCCAATATAGGCAAAAAAGATGATGGCAGCCGCGGCACGGACCCCTTCAAATCCGTTCGGCATGAACGGTGTCCAGTTGTCAGCGCTGACAGAGGGAGCCCCTACGGCGATGAAGAAAAGAACCACCGCAAGTTTCAGCAGTACGATCATGCCGGCGGCACGGGCACTTTCCTTGATGCCTATCACGAGGATGGCCGTGACCAACAAAACGATGATGGCAGCTGGAAAATTGGCGATACTTCCCTCCGGACCACCCGCCCAATGCGGTGGATTCGTCGCCCAATAGGGCAATTCCAAGCCGGCGAGCTTCAATAATTTGTTGAAATAGCCGGACCAGCCGATCGCAACCGCGACGCAGGCCACACCATATTCCAAAATTAGATTCCACCCTGTGAGCCAGGCCAGAAACTCACCCAGTGTGGCGTACGAAAAGGTGTACGCTGACCCTGCGACCGGGATCATCGCTGAAAATTCGGCATAACACAGCGCAGCTAACGCGCAGGTGATGCCGGAAAGAACGAAGGATAGAACAATCCCTGGTCCCGCTCCTGGCCGGTGTGCATCACCGACGATGGCGGTTCCGACCAGGACGAAAATGCCGGTCCCAATAATCGCGCCGATCCCAAGCGCCGTGAGATCCCACGCCGTCAATGTTCTCTTGAGACGATGCTCTGGATGTTCGGCATCGGCCAGAATTTGATCGATGGGTTTCGTTCGGAGAAGTTGGCTACCCACGGTCCCTCCCAAGCTCAACGTACCGGAATTCGCTGTGATGGGGTCACGACGCTACGGCTCCATCTGAGATCAACGTATGGCCAGAGACCAGGAAACGAGTTGGCGGTGCTTACTGGAACGGTCCGGAGAGATCATGCACGCGTCCGGCGGGCCGCACGGAGCAGGGCTTCAAACAGCCGCCGATGGACCACATGCCGCTCGAACAAGAATTCGGGGTGCCATTGGATAGCGAGGAGAAATCGATGTGCAGGGGATTCGATCGCTTCGATGATCCCATCGGGTGCCATGGCACTCGCGCAGAGCGACGGAGCGACTGTCTTGACCGATTGGTGATGGGAACTATTCACCATGAAGGTTCTCTTTCCGACCACCTTGTTCAAGAGGCTCTTGGGTGTCACGGTCACCGAGTGAGCGACATGGATCGCTTTCGCCTTTTGACGATGATCCAACGCACTGGGGACTTGTGCAGGAATGTCCTGATACAGGCTCCCTCCACAGGCGACATTCACGGTCTGCATCCCTCCGCAGATTCCTAGGAGGGGAAGATCCCGCTTCTGGGCCTGAAGGACTAACTCCAGCTCAAAGTTGGCACGGCGTTCGCTCACCAGCGGAAACTTGTAGCGCTGCCGCTCTCCATAGAGACTCGGCGGAAGGTCTGGTCCACTGCCGGTGAGGAGCAACCCATCAACACGGTCAAGAAGCCGTCGCCGGGCAGACGGTTCCGCTACGAGAGGAAAGATCAGAGGAATACCACCGAGTTCTTCAACAGCCCGAATGTAGCGAGCCCGCAAAAAATAGGTTGGCTCGTGCCCGCCCATGTCCTTCCTGTCACCGGTATTAAAGTCTGGGGTCACGCCAATTACAGGCTTCATACTCAATGCGCAGGCTAGTTCGTCGGAGCAGGTGCGACGGAGGTATCCTCATTTTCGGCACCAACACCGAGGAAACGTACCGGACGATCGCCACTGAGATGCTCCGGGGTAATGAGGTAGGTCCCGTACATGCTGGGGACCCAGATACTTTTCGCCGTTGGCTCACTGAATCCCGAAAACACATACGCGAGACCACCGACAATTCCACCGCCAACAGCAAATGCTGCTTTAAACGGGAAATACAAGATTGTGGCGGCAGCTGAAGCAGCTCCCATACCGGCCCCGGAAGCCGTCCCTTGCTGTGTGTCAGCGGACGACGACTGACTCCAAGCCGGAGCGACAAACATCGAACAGTAGGTGATGATGACGACGAGAACCACGATTGGGAGTCTCACGTGAAGCGCCTCCTTCCTTTTCAGATCCACAATGACGGGATATCCAAATGATCATACACTAGTCCTCGCGAGCGTTATAACAAATTCTCTCCCGAATGCAACCCCCGAGGGATCTCGACCTTAACAGGATGATGGCACCGAATGATCAGGGGTCAGATCCAACTCTCCCAAGATGTAAGCGAGCACATCGTCTGCACGATTATTGGCCTCCTGATCTAATTCGATGAACAACTCATCAACTTGGATTCGCTGATTTTCTTGGACCACACCTGCTTGCAGTCTTAGATCCAACTTACACCAGCAAACAGCTTGTGCAAAGCAATCCGCTATACGCTCTTGATAATGAGGACGCTCTTGGGGATCAAGAGCCATCAAGCTCTTCGCAAGTCGATCAGCAAGGCGCATCTTCTGTTGAAGCCCCGCCAGCTGGTCGGTTCTCATCTCGACGGAGATCTGAATGCCTGCTTTCCAACTCCGTTTCTTCACGTTGAACACACAGGCCAGCACATCGGGGCGCCCCTCGACTGGCTCAGGCCCAAAGAAGAACGTGACTCGATACGATGGGACGTCTCGATGTGATCCTAGAACCATAGGAGCGCCATTGTACCATGATTCACATAAAGACCCGGAGCTTGATTGACGCACCTGTACCCCGAGGATAAGATGGACACCCATGAGCGACGTTGCCCACCAAACGCGGATCGCTGCAATCCAAGACGCACTCAGAGACATAGGCTCTCTTGATGGATGGCTTTTCTACGACTTTCGCGGCAGCGACCCATTAGCCTATCGGGTCTTGCTCCTTGATCCGACCCAGCATGTCACTCGGCGCTGGTACTATTGGATCCCCTCGTCGGGAGAACCGGTTAAACTCCTTCACAGGATCGAACCACATGTGCTGGATGAGTTACCCGGTCAGATCCAGCAGTACGTGTCATGGGAACAGCAACGTTTGCTCTTGGCCTCGCTGTTGCAAGGTCGACGGCAAATCGCCATGCAGTATTCACCGTTCAACGCCGTCCCGTATCTGTCCAGAGTGGATGCCGGCACCATTGAGTTGATCAGAAGTTTTGGGCTTGAAGTGGTCACATCAGCCGATCTCGTCCAACAATTTGAGGCAGTCTGGACAGATGAACAACTGGAATCCCATCGGTATGCCGTGACAGCGCTCAGAAACATCGTCGACGAGGCCTTCGCCCATGTGGCGTCATGCGTCACCAACGAACGTCGATTATCCGAATATGATCTGCAGCAGTTCATTCTCTCACGTATTCGCGATGCTGGCA
The DNA here is from genome assembly GCA_919902665.1 of Nitrospiraceae bacterium. Lineage (GTDB taxonomy): Bacteria > Nitrospirota > Nitrospiria > Nitrospirales > Nitrospiraceae > Nitrospira_D. Next base: position 37,046 of record CAKKRK010000031.1, on the reverse strand, counting down.
TGACGACGTCCAGCGCTCCAATTGCAGCGGTTGATGCCCACAGCGCCGATCCCCATTATGGGCCGACGGAGTCAAGCTCCTCTCTCATCACTCGGGACAATTTGGTTCTGATCGACTTATGGGCGAAACAAACGGCCCCGGGCTCGGTCTATGGGGATATCACCTGGACAGGCTATACCGGCACAGAAGCACCAGCACAACAGCGCATGATCTTTGAACATGTTCGACGCGGACGCGATGCGGCACTGTCGTTTGTCCAGGATCAGGTGGCCACCGGCCGATTTCCTTGTGGATGGGAGGTTGATGATGTCTGCCGCACGACGATTCGCACGGCGGGCTACGGCGACTTCTTCATTCATCGAACCGGCCACTCGATTGGTGAAGAAGTTCATGGTAATGGAGCCAATATCGACAACCTGGAAACTCAGGATAGCCGTCGGCTTCTGCCGAGAACCTGCTTTTCTATCGAGCCAGGCATCTACCTGCCAGGAGAGTTCGGGATCAGGAGTGAGCTTGACGTCTATATATCGGACCGCGAAGCCGTGGTGTATGGGCTACCACTTCAAACCGAAATCGTGTCTCTTCTCTGACATTTCTGTCTGAGCATCCTGCTTCGACCCTTTCTTGACACCATGTCTACGGGGCGGCTAGATTCAGTCATCCCACAAGGGCACTCTCCGGATCATATGCGAGGCCGTGCATGTTCGGCACAATGGGTTTCTCTGAACTCATTCTCATTCTCGTCATCGTGCTCATCATTTTTGGAGCAGGCCGTCTGCCACAGATCGGCGAGGGTGTCGGCAAGGCGTTGAAAGGCTTTCGAAAAGAAGTCACCGACGTGCCTCAACCCGCTTCAGACCCGGTCCAACAAGAAACCGGGCAACTACAGGCCATTCAGACTCCGGCAAGTATCGCAGCAACAGTTCCACCACCGGCCACAGGATCATCGCCAGCAACAACAAGGCCTCTCGCTCCCTATGTCCCTGGCCCGGAGCTGACACCCGGCACCACTGCTTCCTTGCTCTACAACACAAGCCTTCAGACTCCGCAAACAACCACGCTTTCCCCAAATCAAGCATCTCCATCTGCCTCCAGCCCCGTGCTCTCGATGGAGGAACGGGCTGCAGCTCCCCCTCCAAGAGCTCACGCGTCGTATCCACCGTTGCCGGCTGGTTCTCAGGCAACACCGACCGCCAAACGTCCTTCCGCTATTGTGAACAAAGATGCAGTGGCCCGCGTACAGGCGCAACAGGCAGCGCTCAAAGCTACACAATCAGCAGCAGTATCGCCCGATGATCTTCAGCATTTCGGTGAAGGGCTCGGAGAGGTCGTGCGAACATTCCGGCAAGCCGTGACCGATGTCCGCAATAGCGTCGACCCTCAAATGAGTACGATTCAGGCCGAACTGGATGCAGCCAAAAAAGAAATCCAACAATCTATGGATGCCGCTAAAGAATTACCGCCGCCGCAAGAAGATCCTCAAAAATCTGTGTGACCCTCATCCATAGAGCCTCCCCATATTTCACTCACATTCTAGCCGACTGATGTTTGCCCTCTTCGCACCACTGGCATGAGGGATCGCTATCGCTGTAGGCGTTACCAAAATACTCCAGCACCCGACCCTGACGTGACCCTTGAACAGGCTCAGTCGAACAGTTAATGAGCCATTGATGCTTTAGAAAAAACGAGGGTTAGTCAGACGGTGCTACATCTACTGGATCGGCTATGGGATGAGGCGGTCATCTTCTTTGTTCTGGCGGGAGGTACCTACGGGCTTGAGGGAAGAGTTCCATATCGGAAAAATAGCAGCCGTTGGCCGATAGAACGATGGCCTGGAGGTTACATGCTGATTCGGAAAAGCTTGCTCGTTACTCAGGAGGGATTTCGACTTCGATTCAGGGCCTCAACCAGTCCGACCAATTCCTCTTGTACCGTCTTCTCCAACTCCACAAACTGGATGCCCATGCCTGGGAATAGAAGGTATCGCTCCGGCTTGTTACGGACCCAGGCAACCTTCGCCTTCGCTTTCAGCTTGTCCCACGGCCGATCTGGCAGCGCAAATTCGACCGTCAACTCTGTGCCTGGACTGAGAGGGGCACCACTCTCGATAAAGAGCCCGCCGCCCCCGATTCCCCCGGTGAGACTATCGAACTGCTTTCCTTCTGGCGTCGTACAGCGGACCTTCAGGGCGAGAGGCGCACGGGGCTGCGCGCGACAATGGGCAAACCGGCCATCTTCACCACTGACAACCACGTGCTCGATGATTGCGCCCCATGACATGCTACCCAATAACTGGCCAGAGGTGTCGTGCACGTTGATCGTCTCTCGCCCAGAATCAATAATGAGAGACTTCCCTCGATGCCCCGTAGTGGAAACGACAGGAAACGTCATACATCCCTTTTCCGGATGGCGTAAGCCAGGAGTGGAATTATGCTGCGTGCCCTATGTTCTGGGTTGATTTCACTAACTCATGAATTCGATCGCGGACATTCTCCGCTATTTCCGTGAACCGGATCCCCATTCCAGGACTGAAAGTATATTGATCAGCTTTTGGGCAAACCCAGGCGACGGTTCCTTTTGCCGGCATCCATTCTTCGGATTTCTCTGGAAACGAGAACTCCATAGCCAGTCTGGTCCCTACAGGAAGAGGGGTCTGGCTTTCGATAAATAATCCTCCACCGCCAATACCACCGGCGCGACTCTCACATCGTGGTCCTTCTGGGCTGTTGTAGCGCACCCGGAACGCGAGCGAAATCCGAGGCTCTGACCGGACTTCTTTTTGAGCACCCACAACATCCACCTTGCGGTAGGCGAATATTTGATCAATGACGAAGTCCCAGGGCAGGGAGCCAATTACCTCCCCCTTAACACCCAACAAGACAACCATTTCACGGGCCGCATCAAGTTCAATAACTTTGCCTTTGTGGCGAAGGCTCAAAGAGACAGGGTATTTCACAGGCCCTCCATCCGAAACACGCACGAAGCAAGTATAGCGCGGCGTTTCTGATTGTCGAGGAAAATGATGGGGTTAGGAGAAGCGAGGGAAGGAGCTAACGGCCAGGGGGGAAATATCAATTCCCCCCCTCTACGAATGATTAGCTAGATAGGCCTATTAATCAATAGAATGTGTCAGCTTTTATGCGGTCTTAGCGTCATTTTCCTGTTCAAATATGCGCATCGGTGGGTTTTTCCCCAAGATTGCATCTTCGGTAATCACCACTTCTACGATCTGTTTCTGGGAAGGGGCATCATACATGATGTCAAGCATCACTTCTTCCAGGATCGCCCGAAGGCCTCTGGCCCCAGTCTTCTGCGCATAGGCTTTACGTGCTAGGGCCCCCAACGCCGCTTCGGTGAATCGGAGCTTGACCTTTTCGAACGATAACAGTTTCTCGTACTGCTTGGTCAACGCATTGCGCGGTTCAGTAAGGATACGGATCAAGGCTCGCTCGTCTAACTCCTCTAACGTGGCCACGACGGGTAATCGTCCCACGAATTCCGGTATCAAACCGTACTTCAGAAAATCCTCTGGCTGTACCTTAGACAGCCAATCCCCCAAACGAATGTCGCTTTTTCCTCGGATTTCAGCTCCAAATCCAATGGATTTTCGATTCAGACGCTGTTCGATGATCTGCTCTAAACCAACAAACGCTCCACCACAGATAAACAAAATGTTGCTGGTATTGACCTGAATAAATTCCTGATGCGGATGCTTTCTGCCCCCCTGCGGTGGGACATTCGCGACCGTGCCTTCGATTAACTTCAGTAGGGCTTGTTGAACCCCTTCGCCAGACACGTCACGCGTAATAGACGGACTATCGCTCTTCCGGCTGATCTTATCAATTTCGTCGATGTACACAATCCCGCGCTCAGCTCGTTCCACATCGTAATCCGCAGCTTGCAGGAGTTTCAGAATGATATTCTCGACATCTTCACCCACGTAACCGGCTTCGGTCAGAGTCGTGGCATCAGCAAGAGTAAATGGGACGTCAAGATATTTGGCCAAGGTCTGGGCCAAGAGAGTCTTCCCCGTACCGGTCGGACCCACCATGAGGATATTGCCCTTTTGGAGCTCGATATCGTCAACCTCTTTTTCCTTTGAGGAGATGCGCTTGTAATGATTGTGTACGGCCACAGACAAAATGCGTTTAGCCCGCTCCTGCCCGATAACATATTGATCGAGGTGATGCTTGATCTCCGCTGGTTTCTTGAGTTTAGACGAAATTTCTTCTTTGGCTTCTTCCCAGTCCTCCGCAATGATGTCATTACAAAGATTGACGCACTCATCACAGATATACACCGTCGGTCCGGCGATAAGTTTTCTCACCTCATCACGGCTTTTCCCACAGAAAGAACAGCGCAAGTGTCGATCCATCTTCTCCTGCTTGGCCATGCACCCTCCTGCGTTACTTACCTTTGATCCCGTCGCCGGATTCTACTGCTTTCATAAGTTTGGGTGGTCGTGTGATGACCTCGTCTATGAGGCCGTACCGCTTCGCTTCTTCGCCGGACATGAAATAGTCTCGCTCTGTGTCATGTGCGATCTTCTCAATCGGCTGGCCAGTGTGTTTGGCCATGATTTCATTGAGACGTTCACGAATCTTGAGAATTTCCCTGGCATGAATGTCAATTTCCGTCGCTTGTCCTTGGAACCCACCCAACGGTTGATGGATCATCACCCGAGCATTGGGCAGGGAAAAACGCTTGCCTTTTGTTCCGGCGGTCAATAGGAGCGCACCCATACTGGCAGCCTGACCGAGGCAGATGGTGTTGATCGGGGGCTTCACATATTGCATGGTATCGTAGATGCCCAATCCGGCAGTCACACTACCTCCCGGAGAGTTGACGTAGAGATTAATATCTTTTTCGGGATCTTCTGATTCAAGAAAAAGCAGTTGCGCAATCACCAAGTTGGCAAACACATCATCGATTGGGGCTCCAAGAAAAATGATGCGATCTTTGAGAAGGCGTGAGTAGATGTCATAGGCTCGTTCGCCTCGATTGGTTTGTTCGACTACCATCGGAACCAACATATTGTTCAATTCCTTTCCCGGGCAACTCCGTACCCAACACCCGCCACGCCTATCCTTGAATAAACGCTTGACGATAGACAACATCCAGCGCCTTATCGGCCAAGATCCTCGCGCGTAATTCCTCAATAGAATCCTGGCCACCTGCCTGGATCATTTTCACGAGATCGGCCATCGGCACCCTGAGCTCCGTAGCTAGTCGAGTCACTTCATTATTCAGATCGTCCTGGGTCACCGACAAGCTTTCTTTCTCCGCGATGGCCTCAAGAATCAACCCTGCTTTTACACGACGATTTGCGTCCTCACGGTGCTCTTCGCGAATTTTCTTCAATTCTTCCGCATCTGGCGGAGGAGGGGAATCGGTGACGTTGCCGCGCTGTCGTGCTTGTAATTTCTGCTGCACAATCGTGCTGAGCTCTCGTTCTACAAGTGTATCAGGGAGATCAAAATGATGGGTCTCGATAAGGCGTTTGAGAAGAGTATCTTTGTAGGACTCCTCAATATCCCTCTTGAGCGCCTTTTCCATTTGGCCACGCAACTTGTCCCTTAACTCGTGGAGCGACGCATATGGTCCGCAGTCCTTGGCGAACTCATCGTCAAGGGTAGGGAGATTTTTCTGTTTAACTCCCTTTATGACGAGGCGGAAGCTGACAGCTTTTCCCGCGACCCGTTGATCCGGATGGCTCACCGGATAGGTCTGAGGAATTTCTACCATATCCCCTGCCTGTCTTCCGATCAGATGAGTGTCGATTTCAATCCCCAGCAAAGCGGCTTTTGACCCCACTCTATGGAGCTGGCCTTCCTTCTTTGTACCTTCGAGAGGAGCACCTTCCAGAAATCCTTCGAGATCGACGATGGCATAATCCCCTTCGGATAAAACCGTACCAGCTTGAGCCTCGTCCAGCCGAGCCTGTTGTTCACGCAACACTTCCAGAGCACGGTCTATCTGTTCCTCTGCAACCGTGCGCTTGTCGGCCTGGAGCGAAATGGGATTGGGGGACTTATAGTCGCGAAGTTCGATCGTCGGTTTGATTTCGACAGTCGCCGTGAACGTAAACGGGGCGTCTTTTTGGATTTTGACCCGATCCAGAGGGGGAATATCCACCACTACTGGACTAATCCCGGCCTCTTTGATAGCCCGACCATAGAAATCCGGCACGAGCTTTCGAATGACATCTTCTTCGATTGTTTTGGCATAACGCTTCTCTAAAATAGCCACCGGGGCTTTCCCTGGTCGAAACCCTGGAATCCGAACCTGACGGTTGAGTTCCAAATAGGCTCGTGAAAATTGTTGCGCCACCTCATCGGCCGGCACCTCGATTTTCAAGGCGCGTTTCATCGGTCCTAACTCAGTCACTTCCATCTTCATCGTCGAAATGAGACTCCCTACTCCATAAGTGTTCGTTATATGTGGTGCGAGAGGGGGGACTTGAACCCCCACGGTTGCCCACGAGATCCTAAGTCTCGCGCGTCTGCCAGTTCCGCCACTCTCGCATAGTAGAGGATACTGCGGAGCTGCCACCCTATAACTATAGATTAACTAAACCAAGAGTGGCTAAGACTGCAAAAACACGCGATGTCGTATAGCGTTGTACCGTTGGACACCTGTAATGTCAACCCATACGACCGAGGGTACCCTACTCCTCTGTATGGATGGTCCAGCTTGGCTATTTGCTGATCTCCTCTATCCCCGTTACTCACCGAAAACTTCACCCATACATTCACTGTGGTACACCTCAAGACGACCACTATCCTACGGGAGTTGCCTCCTCATTTCGAATAGCATCGACAAGGGCCGGTCACCTTGCTGGTCATGAACACGCATGCTAAGATGCTCTCCCTTTACACTTCTCGATGCGGAGAGGTGCGAGAGTGGACGAATCGACATGCTTGGAAAGCATGCGTCCCGGCAACGGGACCGTGGGTTCGAATCCCACCCTCTCCGCCATACCGCATTTTGTGTGTACCGCCTGCTCTTTATCGCTGTATCGTAATTCCGCGGGCGGATAGACACCTGAAGCTTGGGCGGGGCTAGAAGGTCTCGATCGAGAATAGGGGCTGGGCCCTGTGCAATAGAACCCTGTGAACCCCGCCAGATCCGGAAGGAAGCAACGGTAAGCAGTCAGTTCTATGTGCCGCAGGATCACCTAGCCCCACTCTCTATCAAAAAACTTGGCGTATTTAGGGACATCCTGACGTCCCTGAATCGCAGGTTTTCTTAAGACTTAATGTAGGGGAGCAACGCGACAATTGGATTACCAAGTCTCCGCGCGCAAATATCGGCCCGGCACGTTTGACGATGTAATCGGTCAGCCCCATGTCGTCCAAACGTTGATGAACGCGGTCTCGACGAAGCGAGTCGCGCACGCGTATCTCTTTTCCGGCACGCGAGGTGTGGGGAAAACGACCGTCGCACGAATCCTCGCGAAGGCACTCAACTGTGAACGAGGACCGACAAGTCATCCCTGCGACACCTGTGAAAATTGCCGTGAAATTGCACAGGGGAACTCGGTTGATGTCATCGAGATCGACGGCGCGTCGAACACCAGCGTGGATGATGTGCGAGAGATCCGCGAGAACGTTCGATTCACGCCGTTTCGTGGTCAGTTTCGCGTCTACCTTATCGATGAAGTCCACATGCTCTCAAACTCGGCGTTTAATGCCCTCTTAAAGACACTTGAAGAACCACCAGCACATGTCGTGTTCATCTTTGCGACAACGGAGATTCACAAAATCCCCGCGACGATTCTCTCGCGATGTCAGCATTACAACTTTCGTCGGATCGCCAGGACCGAAATCATCGAACGACTTCGGCATGTAGCAGCGCAAGATCAGTTGTCGCTTGAGGAACGGAGCTTCGTGGCCCTGGCTCGCGCCAGTGAAGGGAGTATGCGTGACGCCTTGAGTTTGCTTGATCAGGCCATTGCCTACGGCGGCAAAACCATCAGCCACGCGGATCTCGAACTGCTCTTGGGAGCCGTACCTCAAGAACTTGTGCAGGAACTTCTCCGAGCGATTTTGGTCCAAGACAGCCCTGCTGCTCTTGCCAGCCTGGCTAACCTGCTGGACCGGGGACATGACTTGCGGGCGTTCTGCGCGGAAGTCGTGGAACACATCCGAAATCTGCTGGTGGCAGCAGTCGTTCCCAGTACGGCCGAGCTGCGTAGTTTAATTGAAACCTCGGAAGATGATCTGAACCAGCTGTCGATGGATGCCAAGATACTGACTCCGGAGCGGTTTCAGGAACTGCTGGCAATCTTCATCCAAGCAGAAGATTCTTTACGATTCAGCAGCCACCCTCGTTTCGTGGTGGAGACTGCGGCTGTTCGAGCTACTCGCCTGCTTCGCCAACGAGAGGGTACGGAGGCTCGCCCAGCACAGACAGCGTCGTCTTCCAGCCAGAAACCTCCAGCTAGACCGGAAGAGCGCAAGAGCGGACCATCAACTCCTCAGACTTTACGCCAGGGCGTACCCACGGCGTCACGGCCCATCCCTAAACCTGCTCACACACCCAGAGGGGAAACGGACGAAGGGTCAACGATCTCACCCAAACCATCTCACAATCCACCGGCAACTGTGATGACAACCGCCCCAGCCACCGTGCCTCCCATAGCCGTTGGTCCACAACCAACATTGCAGTGGGACTTAGTCCAAGAAGAGGTTGGTGCTTCATTTCCTAATATTGCACCGTTTCTCGAAGCCGGCAGGTTTGTAGGAATGGAGGGCGGCTTCGTCACCATAGGATTTGCCAAGCAGGCAACCGTGGCCAGAGCGAGATTGGAGAAGGAAGAAAATCTTCTAGTGTTATCAAAGCTGTGCGAGCGTCAGTTGGGGTCTCTTGTACGTGTCCGTATCATTGAGCTGACGGAGACCCATCCACCAGGACCGACCATGGCCCAAATACGAGCAGCCAAGGAACAAGAACAACGGCTGGTGTTGTTCGAACGTGCGAAAGCGAACCCGACGGTGAAGCAGGCCCTCGAGATATTCGGCGTCGAATTGGCCGAAGTTCGTCCTATAGCTCAGCAGGAGGCAAGCGAATGAAAAGTCCTTTCGGTAATATGGGCAACATTCTTAAGCAAGCTCAGGCCATGCAGGAACAAATGGCCAAGATTCAGGAACAAGCAGCGTCAAAAACCGCCAGCGGGACGGCCGGCGGTGGGATTGTCACCGTCACAGCGAACGGGGCGATGCAGATTGTCAGTGTGGCGATCGATCCCGAGGTCGTCAAGAGCGGCGATGTCGATATGCTCCAGGACCTTGTGGTGGCCGCGACAAACGATGCGCTCCGCAAAGCCAAGGAATTGATGGAAGGCGAAATGAAAGCGCTGACCGGCGGGATGAAAATTCCAGGCTTGTTTTAGCGATGGCCGTCGATCAACAGGGCTTGTTGGCGAGATTGATCAAGGAACTGGTTCGTCTCCCAGGAATTGGTCACAAGAGCGCCCAGCGATTGGCCTTTCATCTCATGAAGGCTGAGCGAGAGGATGCCTTGCGGCTAGCGGATGCCATTCGTGCGGTGAAAGATGGGTTGGCGTTTTGCCGACAATGCCGCAATATCGCCGAGACAGACTTATGTGAGTTTTGCCTCGACCCGAAACGTGATCAGACCAAGATCTTCGTCGTTGAAGAACCGAGTACACTGTACGCCGTCGAACGGGCAGGCGCCTATCGTGGGCTCTATCACGTCTTGTTGGGAGCGCTTTCCCCACTCGACGGCATAGGTCCTGGCGACATCAAAGCTGAGGAGCTGGTTGAGCGCGTGAGACTCGGCGGGGTTGAAGAAATCATTCTCGCGACGAACCCTACCATTGAAGGAGAAGCCACAGCGATCTATCTGACCCGATTGCTTAAGCCCTTCGGCGTCCGCGTTTCCCGAATTGCCTATGGAATTCCAGTAGGCATGGATATTGAGTATGCGGACGAAGTGACGTTGTTGAAATCGATTGAAGGACGGCGCGATTTGTAAACCTAACAGACCCCTTCCGGCCCTCGTTGACCCCCCTTCAACGAGGTTGCTATAGTCATTGTTGACGTATCCAGAATCACCGCTATGAAAGCACGTTCTCCGCATAAAGACGCTCCTTCAACCAAACCACCACGCGCGGTGCCTGCCAAATCATCGGCGAATAAACGGAAGACAACTCCCAGGAACGCAAAATATCCTGACATTCGCCGTGATCTTGAACGGCAACGGACGGCAATCCTGAATGAGGCCGGGGACGTTCTGACGCACCGGGAAAACCTCGAAGCATTCCCCGATGTCAGTGATCAAGCGTCCGCCGAGGTCGATCAGAGCTTTTCAATGCGAATTCGCGACCGCGAAGGGAAGTTGCTCAAGAAGATCGATGAAGCGCTGGAACGGATGAATGTAGCGACCTACGGGATCTGCGAGCGCTGCAGTGGAGATATCCCTTACAAACGGCTCAAAGCTCGCCCTGTCACCACCCTCTGTATCGAGTGCAAGACCCTCCAAGAACAGGAAGAACAAGCTCGAGGCTGAATCCTTTTCTTCACACGAATCAAGAATACTCAAGATAATCCCGGTAGAATAAGGAACTACCGCTTCAAGACCTTCACCCGTTCCTTGACGTGTACTATACGGGCTTCCTCTTCGGGTATCCCTTCCACAAGAGCAAGATAGGTTTCGTACTCGGAGACAGCGCGTTTCGGGTTCGTGGCTTCAGATGCTTCGGCAAGGTTGTACCGAGCCAGGGCATAGTTAGGACGCAGAACCACCGCCTTTTCGAACAAGCGTAAGCCAGCCGCCGTGTCCCCTAATTTTACCTGGACCGTACCGAGATTGTTCAACACCTCCGGGATGTTGGGCCTGAGGGTTAGTGACTGCAGCAACTCCGCTTTTGCTTTCTCGAGTTGGCCTTTCACGAGCCATGCAACCCCAAGTTTGTGCCGAGCTTCGGCAAGCCAGACCTTATTTGTGAACCCACTTGAAATCGCCTTTTGGTACGCATCGGCGGCGATCTCATAGTTCTTGTCCCCGCAGTAGGCAAGCTGGGCAGCCTGACCACGAGCGAATTGCTGCAACGACGCGAACGGCTCTTTATCCTCGGTTCCCTGACTCTCCATTGTTTGCCCCCCCGTACCCCCTCCAAAATTCCGAAGCCGATCAAGAAACTCCCGTCGGTACGGAGAGAAGAGGCGCACATAGGGATCGATCGTGTAGGAAGCCTGGAGCAGGACCGGACGGTCGTGAGGACCGGTGACGAGATACTGGGTCGTGCTTTTCTCGTCTCCAGTTTCGAGGAGCGCACTGCTCTCCATATTCATTCGTGTTTCCAATTGGGCCACGTTCAAGTAGAACTCGACCGACGGCTTCAGCTGAGAGAGCGTGTGCCGAAGCACTGGATAGGGTTTGAGGTCCAGTCCCTTCGAGAAGGTGAACAGAGCCCCCACCAGCACGTCATCTTCGTCGAAGAAATAGGATTCCTCTCCGTGCGAGGCACTTGCTTCCACAGGAATGACAAGCTCCTGCCCGCTCCCCCAACTCGTCGAGGTGTGCATCACGGAGGGGTGTTTTTTCAAGAAGTCGACCTTGCGCTCACAGAGCGCCGTTGACGCGAGCAAAGCAAGGTCACTTTTCGAGGGTGGGAGCGGAGGCTTCACAGGGGCCGCAGACCCGCCACACCCGATCACCAGACCCACAACCGCAAAGAGGCTGGCCAAAGATATGGACCTGAAGAAATTCGACGGGCAATCCATGTCCTGCATACTACAAACAATACACGATTCGAGGGGGTCTTCGCGAAGAGGAAAAAGAAAGGCCCGCCTTTTGGTAAAAGCGGGCACGCCAGAGAAATGAAGGAGCAGCCGTTTGGTTACTATTCTTCAGGCTTAGTTGAGTACTTGCTTGGCCTTAGTTCGTGTAACACGGCATCCTCGGCAGTATATCCGGACCAGCGAGGGAAGAGCGAGGCAATACCGTACGCTACTCGATTGGGAACGTAATCTAACACCATCCCCAATGGATGAGATGCAAATCCGAGCCACCGAAGAGGATGGTCATTCACAGGTGATGCTCCGACAGGGTCTGCAAAGATTGTCGTAGTACTATCCATGACAGCGTGTGGACTCATGGCCAACTGTTCACGAGAACCGCCGAGGAAGTGTTTATCTCCGCATCCGGTTACTAACATGGCTGCCAAAGCAGTAAAAACCACGAGCGACTTTGCCTTACCCATCTGCTCACCCTCCTCTTTCACGATTCGGCTTCGTTTGAGCTCTACAGCCTGCTGAAGTCTAGCCGACAACCATAATTCTGTCCAGAAACCGAGCATTTCATCGTTTCTCTGAAATCATGACTTTGGGAGGTTGGAGAGGATCGGAGTAAAGATGGTGGGCGATACAGGTATCGAACCTGTGGCCTCTTCCGTGTGAAGGAAGCGCTCTACCACTGAGCTAATCGCCCAACCGGAGGCAAGTCCAAAAAGCGGCCAAACTCTAGCACTGCGCCCCCGGGGCAGTCAACGCGGAGGCTACTCCCTCGCGAGTGATCGATCAGCTCATTGTGTGATTTCAGGTAGTACTGTTCGCGGTGAGCCCTTCGATGAACTCAGGACAGGCCTGTCGAACCATGAACGGGTGACTCCCCGGAATTAGAGAGAGTCGGCACAAGTTCGCCATCGCTTATCTTGACAGAGGAAAAAATTGGTTCGTACAATGCCGCATTACTCACCGGTTGTGTGCTGATTCCCAATCACATGCGTGATGATGTTGTGATAGTCGGCGGTGGTCTGGCTGGTTCCGAAGCCGCGTGGCAAGCGGCGAATCGCGGCGCCAAAGTCACGCTCTATGAGATGCGCCCGAAAGAGATGACAAAGGCGCACAAAACGGGCGGCTTGGCTGAACTCGTTTGCTCGAACTCATTAGGATCTCTCGATCCCCTGAACGCGCCCGGCATTTTAAAAGAAGAAATGCGGCGGCTCAATTCGCTGATCATCGCCGCTGCCGAACAAGCCAAAGTTCCCGCCGGGTCAGCACTGGCCGTCGATCGTGACCAGTTCTCCCAGCACATCACACGCACGCTCGAAAACCATCCCAACATCAGAATTCTCCATGAAGAAATCAGCGAGATCCCGACGGATTGTCTCTGCATCATCGCAACAGGGCCGTTGACCTCCGACAAGCTGTCACAGGCCATACGTGCGGCGACGAAGTCACAGCACCTATACTTCTTCGACGCCATCTCGCCGATTGTCGATGCGGACTCGATTAACATGGACGTCGTCTTTCGCGCCTCACGCTATGACAAGGGCGGAGATGATTATTTGAATTGCCCCATGACCACAGAACAGTACAATGTCTTTTATGACGCCATGATGGCTGCGGAGAAGGTGCAGGCGAAGGAATTTGAGAAGACGCCTTATTTTGAGGCCTGTGTGCCGATTGAAGTCCTCGCTGAACGTGGCCGCCAGACGATGCAGTTCGGACCCATGAAACCAGTAGGCCTCAAAGATCCGAGAACCGGGCTGCAACCAGCAGCAGTGGTGCAATTGCGAACTGAAAATATTCACCGTACCTGTTACAACCTGGTGGGCTTTCAGACCAAACTGACCTATGGCGAACAGAAGCGCGTGTTTCGCATGATCCCCGGCCTCGAACAGGCTGAGTTCCTTCGATATGGAAGCCTCCATCGCAATACGTTCATCAATTCTCCTCAGCTCCTCTTGAACACACTGCAATTCAAGGCGCGCGGCACACTCTTTTTTGCCGGGCAGCTTGTGGGCGTAGAAGGCTACACCGAATCAGCAGCCATGGGGGGTCTGGCCGGGATCAATGCCGCGCGGGCTTTGGCAGGCGAACCGCTGATCACGCCTCCCTCCACAACCGCGCATGGCTGCTTGATCGCACATGTCGCCTCATCGGATCCGCGCCATTTCCAGCCCATGAACACTAACTTCGGCCTGTTTCCTCCCTTGTCGAACCATCCCAAAGACAAAGAGAAGAAGCGTCGCTTGCTCAGCCAACGAGCCCTTGAGGATTTTGACTCGTGGAAGATGCAATCAAGGCTTTCGTAATGCACCTTCAGGTTGAACGCAATGCGTCACAGGAGACGATTCGCAGTTATCGATCCGACCTTCATCAGCTGGTGAGGTTCCTTCAACCAACCAAGGAGGACACCACACCCATTCGCATCGATACGGTTACCAGCGACAATATTCGCGCCCACCTACACAGCTTAGATCATCAAGGCGAGAAAGCGTCATCCTTAGCGAGAAAGCTGGCGTGCCTGCGAAGTTTTTTTCGGTTTCTCGTTCGTGAGGGACAGCTTCCTAAGAACCCCACGGAAAACCTGAGGAGTCCCAAGCTGCCCAAGCCGCTCCCCCGAGTGTTGACAAAGGACGATGCGGCGGCGCTCATGGAATTTCCGTCGGGGCAGTCACCCCTCACCCTACGCGACCGTGCCTTGCTGGAAACCATGTACTCGACCGGTGCTCGGGTAAGTGAGGTCGTAGGCATCAATCTGGATGATCTGAACGAGACGGACGGAAGCGTGTGCTTGAGCGGGAAGGGCCGCAAGGAACGGATGGTCCCGATCGGGGATCTGGCGCTTCACGCCATCCGAGAGTATCGCACGTCGTTGAAACCTATGGCCCGCAGCGGTCAGCTGCAGGCTCCAATGTTTTTGAATCGTCGTGGAGGCCGGATTACCACGCGGAGTGTCGCTCGAATGGTTGCTCGATATTCCAGCCGTCTCGTGAGTGGAGCGGTCAGTCCCCACGCCTTGCGGCACTCCTACGCGACGCATCTGCTCGACGAAGGCGCGGATCTCCGGTCGATTCAGGAAATGCTCGGCCACGCGTCACTGAGCACGACACAAAAATATACGCATTTGGCAATGGATCAGCTTCTCGCGGTGTATGATAGCGCCCACCCACGAGCACGGGTGGCGGCAAGCCCCTTGTCACGAAAGGACCGGAAATCGTCATGATCATTCGCTCGACCACCATCCTCTGTGTCCGGCGTGATGGACGGGTCGCCATGGGCTGTGACGGCCAAGTGACCGTTGGCACCACGGTGATGAAGCACAACGCCAAGAAGCTCCGGCGTCTGCATCATGACCAGATCTTGGCAGGATTTGCCGGTGCCACGGCTGATGCGTTTACGCTATTCGAAAAATTCGAGAGCAAGCTGGAGGAGTATCGGGGTAATCTCACGAGAGCGGCAGTCGAGCTTGCGAAAGATTGGCGAACCGACCGGGCGCTTCGACGGTTGGAAGCGCTGCTTGCCGTCGCCGGCAAGGAACAGTCGTTCATCATTTCAGGAACCGGCGATGTTATAGAACCGGAAGACGGCATTTTAGCCATCGGTTCGGGTGGACCCTATGCCCTGGCGGCTGCCAGAGGACTGCTCCGCCATTCTCAACTCGAGGCCCCAGCAATCATCACCGAAGCCATGAACATCGCTGGTTCTATTGACATCTACACCAACCAACAGATTATTGTTGAAGAACTTCAAGGATAACTCACCATCATGAAGGCTCTCACAAGCGATCCGGAACCGTTGAATCTCAACAGTCTTACTCCGCGCCAGATCGTCGAGGAACTCAATCGCTACGTCATCGGGCAAAAGGACGCGAAGCGGATGGTCGCCATCGCACTTCGCAACCGCTGGCGACGGCAGCAGTTGTCTCCCGACATCCGCGACGAGGTCATGCCGAAAAACATCATCATGATCGGGCCAACCGGCGTAGGAAAAACCGAGATTGCCCGACGGCTCGCCAAGTTGGCCGAAGCCCCCTTCATCAAAGTGGAAGCATCAAAATTCACCGAGGTCGGCTACGTTGGACGTGATGTCGAGTCGATCATTCGTGACTTAACCGAACTGGCCATCAATATGGTCAAGACGCAGCGGTTGGCGTCCGTTCAACAAAAGGCGGAACAACAAGGCGAGGAACGATTGCTTGAGCTTCTCCTACCGCCACCGCCTCCTCGACCAGTCTTTGTAGACAGCACAGGCGAGCCGGCTGCTCAAGCCCCTCACGATTCCCACGAAGCGACGAGATCGAAACTGCGCCTGCAGCTACGAGAAGGGAAGCTAGATGAGCGAACGGTGGAAATGGAAGTCAAAGAACGCGGCCTTCCAATTGGCGTCATTTCCAACGCGGGTGGACTCGACGACATCGAGGGCAATCTGCGAGACATGCTGGGCGGCATGTTCCAAGGCAAGAAAAAGAAGCGACTGATGAAAGTCCCCGAAGCGCTCAAACACCTGACACAGGAAGAAGCCCAGAAACTGATCGATATGGATGACGCCACGCGGGAAGCCATCACCAAAGTGGAACAGACTGGAATCGTGTTCCTCGACGAGATTGACAAAATTGCAGGCCGCGAGCGCAACACGGGACCAGATGTGTCCCGAGAAGGTGTCCAGCGTGACCTACTCCCCATCGTGGAAGGTTGCACAGTCAGCACCAAGCACGGCCCGGTCGTGACGGATCATATCCTCTTCATCGCCGCCGGTGCTTTTCATGTGGCGAAACCGTCCGATCTAATTCCGGAGCTCCAAGGGCGATTTCCAATTCGCGTTGAACTCAGTCCCTTGTCCAAAGACGATTTTGTCCGTATTCTCACAGAGCCAAAAGGGGCATTGGTCCGTCAATACCAAGCCCTGCTGGCCACGGAAGGCCTCGCCATTGAGTTCACTAAAGACGGTCTGGAGGAGATCGCCGAAGTGGCGGTGCAGGTGAATGAACGGACTGAGAACATCGGTGCGCGTCGCCTGTTCACCATCATGGAGCGGTTACTTGAGGATATTTCTTTTGAGGGACCCGGCTGGCCTGACAAACGAATCAGTATCACCGCTACCAATGTACGGGATCGATTGAAAGATATCGTGAAGGACCAGGATCTGAGCCGGTATATTTTATAGGGATTCGGTGTTAATCGCCGGGAGTTCTGCATGGACAAACTGATCAAGAAAGCCAACGTCCTCATCGAGGCCCTGCCGTACATTCGATCGTTCCGTGGGAAGACCGTGGTGGTCAAATACGGCGGCCATGCGATGACGGATTCATCCCTCAAAGAACGGTTCGCACAAAATGTCGTGTTGTTGAAGTACGTCGGGATCAACCCGGTCATTATCCACGGCGGCGGACCCCAAATCGACAAGATGCTCGACCGGCTTGGCATCCAAGCAAAATTCCGCCATGGTGTTCGAATCACCGACGAGGCCACGATGGAAATCGTGGAGATGGTCCTGGCAGGAAAGATCAATATGGAGATCACCGATCTCATCAACCGACACGGTGGCAGTGCGGTTGGTTTGAGCGGAAAGGACGGAGGGTTAATTCTCAGCAAGCCGTTAACGGCCAAGGCCTGGGCGGAAAGTCTCGATCGTGATTTAGAAGGAGAGGACGGCGAAGGGGACTTCGGGTTGGTGGGCGATATCGAAAAGGTGGATCCTGGTCTGCTGCGTAATCTGCAGGACGACCACTACATCCCGGTGATCGCGCCCATCGGAACGGATCGCGAAGGGAATACCTACAACATCAACGCCGATCTTGTTGCCGGAGCAGTCGCAGGAGCCCTGCGCGCGGAAAAACTCGTCATGATGACCGACATCAAAGGCATTCGCGACGCCAACGGGCGCCACCTCTCCACCGTGTCTCGAAAAGATGTGCAACGGATGATGAAGAAGGGGACCATCACGGAAGGGATGATCCCGAAAGTTCACGCTTGCCTGGACGCGCTAGCTGAAGGGGTCGGAAAGGCACATATCATCGACGGGCGCATTCCACACGCTGTTCTGCTCGAAATCTTCACGCGCAAGGGCATCGGGACCGAGATCGTGGCCTAATCCTTCCGTTGACGGAAACCCACGTGCCCATTGACCACAATCTCCTCAAAGAAGACCTTCGCCATCTGGTGGGCGAGCGCCATCCCCTCTCTTCTCCGATTCGCCTCCAGGAAGCAGAAGCCTATCTGCACCGCCAATTCTCTGAAGCCGGTCTTACCGCCACAACGCAACACTTCCAGGCCTTGGGCAACACCTACCACAATGTGATCGGAACGGCGCTTCCTGACGCTGAGCCATTCCAATCCGCACCGCCGCTGATCCTCGCTGCGCACTTCGATACGGTCCAAGGGTCTCCCGGCGCCGATGATAACGCTAGCGCCCTCGCGGTGATGCTGCAGATCGCTCGCCGAGTGCGAGCCATGAAATTGGCCAGACCAATCCATTGCATCGCCTTTAACTTGGAAGAAGAGAACTTGCTCGGCAGCTCCGCCTATACAGCGATGTTGAGAAAGAATCGTGACACGATCCACGGAGCGATCGTGTTGGAATGTGTCGGGTATGCGAGCCATCTAGCAGGCTCACAGAAGACTCCTCCCGGTGTACCCATCGCGGTGCCCACGACCGGAAATTTTCTTGCCGTGATCGGGAACGAGCGCTCACACATCTTGACCGGTTCCATCGCGAAAGCCATGCAATCACATCTCCCGATTGTTCCACTGATCGTACCGGGCAACGGAGAGAAGCTCCCGGACACCAGACGGAGCGACCACACCTCGTTCTGGGAGCAAGGCTTCCCTGCCGTCATGCTCACGGATACGGCCAACTTCCGTAATCCTCATTACCATCGACCAACCGACACCCTCGACACACTGAATCTGGACTTCATCGCTTCAGTGGCCGAGGGTCTTATGGCGGCTGTTATTGAATTAGCCATCCAACCATCTGCGTAGCTTTCATTCGCTGAATTGGCTAGACTGCCCGCTGTTAAAATGCGCTGATGGTCCGCCGGTCCTAGAAGGTCTTGTTATGAATCAACTCAAACCGCTCGGATCCATGATTTTCACGATCCGTAACCGTAAGGTCATCATTGATGCCGATCTTGCCACGCTCTATGCAGTTCCGACGAAGACGTTGAACCAAGCGGTCAAACGGAGTGCAGATCGTAGCCAACACGGCGATTCTCAAACGGCTGGCTGAAATTAACTGGACGTTGCTTCAGCATGACATGGTGTTATTGGACCTCTACGAGAAACCGCTGCCGCTCTTGAAACCACCAGAGGCACTACCTAAGCGACGAATCGGCTTCCAGTCGAAGGGCAAAGCATAACAGGGTTCAATGAGAACACGCCTTTCTGGTTCAACTCGCCGTACGATCGCCTCTGTATTTGACCACCTCGATTACAAGCGCCTAGAGTCTGTCTACTGTTACGAAGGCGGTGATGAGTTTTGGCGGACAAAGCGGGAACCCTGCCGGCGACTGGGAACCAAGGTGGCCGAAGTTCTCATACGGAAGTTATCGCATAGCGGGCGAAGTCTGTATGTCGGAGCCGGTGTAACGGAACTGCCGGCCTTGTTAGCCGAAGTGCTTGAACTGCAACGCCAGGTGGAGCCCTACAATCTCCGACGGTCAGAAGTGGTGGTCCTCAATCGTGCCTGCCGATCCCTACCCCTGAAGTTTAAAGCACAGGATGCCTCTCTAGCTTCCGGCCTCTTCGACCATCTCTGGATTGTGAGCGTCTTGAACGATCCGGAGCGATTTCCTCACCTGGCCCCTCTGTCCTACGGTACCGCCGATCCGGTGACGTTTGACCCGCGCCAATTTGAACAGCAGCGTCGCGTTGTACGTTTGATTGTCGATCGCGTCATGCCGAAACTGAGCCTGCCGGGATTGGTGACCACCTCAACAGAAGAAGTGATCTGGATCGCGGACTGGTGCCATCGCAAAAATATTCCGTATCGCGTTGAACGAGAGCAATTTCCGACGGCTCTGGTAGGCGATCCGGTCTGCTTTATAAAGATTGGGGGCTTGGAAACGAATAATCGCAAGCCGAAAGGAACTAAAGTCTAAATCCGGTCGGCGGCTTCGCCGAATCGTCCATATACTGCCGGGCATATTTCATGTAGTTGGCGGCTGACTCTTTGATCCAGGCGAGTTCGGCCTCCGACGCACCACGCCGCACCCGGCCGGGCGAGCCAAGGATGACGCTCTTCGGAGGAACCACCGTTCCTTCCACCACCAATGAGCCGGCACCCACAACGGAGTCTTCCCCAATCACCGCCCCGTCCATAATGATCGCGCCCATTCCGACCAGCACGCGATCCTGAATCGTACACCCATGCAGCACAACATTATGGCCAATCGTGACGTCGCTGCCGATGATGAGCGGGTGGGTGTCGTGCGTCACATGAAGCATGCAGAGGTCCTGGACATTCGTCCGTTCTCCGATCCGGATGTAGTGGACATCGCCCCGGATGACGGCGTTGAACCACACACTGCAACCCTCCCCCATGACCACATCGCCAATAACGACAGCGGTTTCTTCGATAAAGCATGATGTGGGGATCGTCGGTCTGATGCCCTGAAAAGTTCGAATCATGAGGCGTACTCTAGGGGAAGTGGCCAGCCCCCCGCAAGAGTCTAATTGACAGACTTTTTAACCCTCCCGTAGACTGGCCTCCATGTCTCAGCCCCTCATCATCCCTCAACGCGCCAGATCAGCCAAACCCGCCAAGACAAAAGGAACCACAACCACTATTGGTTTCGTCAATCTTGGCTGTTCCAAAAATCAGGTCGATTCGGAAATCATGCTCGGGAGTCTCGTAACCGATGGATTTCAGCTGACCAGCGACCCGAAACAAGCTGACGTGGTCATCGTCAATACCTGCGGCTTCATCGAAGAAGCCAAAGAGGAATCGATCAACACCATCCTCGAACATGGGCAGCTGAAGAAAACAGGAACCTGCCGTGTCCTCATCGCAGCCGGCTGCCTGGCACAACGCTATCAAGGAGACTTGCTGAAAGAGTTACCGGAGTTGGACGCGGTGGTCGGCACCGGCGAATTCGGTAAGATTGCGGAGATCTGCCGAGACTTGTTGGCTCCCAAGAAACGACATCGACGTCTCTGGATCAGTCAACCTCCCTATCTCTACGATGAACTCGCACCTCGCCTGAGGCTGGGTAAACAGCATAGCGCCTATGTGAAAATCGCCGAAGGTTGCAACCGCAACTGTACGTTTTGCGCGATTCCGTTGATGCGCGGCAAGCAGCGCAGCAGGCCGGTGGAATCCATTGTCGCTGAAGCGCGACAGCTCGCCGCTGAGGGTGTCAAAGAGATCAACCTGATCTCGCAAGATACGATTAACTACGGAGTCGATCTTGGTCTTCGCCAAGGCCTCGTCCAGCTGCTTCGCCAGTTAGTGAAGGTTGAGAAAATTCAGTGGATCAGACCGTTTTACCTGTACCCCCAACAAGTCACGGATGACCTCCTCGACCTCTACGCCGGGGAAGAAAAGATCACGAAGTATATCGACATGCCGCTTCAACACATCAATGACCGGATGCTGAAACGCATGCATCGGCTGGGCGATCGCGCTGCTATTGAATCTCTCGTCGATCGTATCCGTACCCGCATCCCCATGGTGACCTTTCGGACAGCCTTTATTGTTGGCTTTCCTGGAGAAACCGATGCCGCCTATACCGAGCTTCGCGATTACGTAGAACGGGCGGAGTTCGACCGCGTTGCGGTGTTTCTTTATTCGGATGAAGAAGGCACTGGAGCAGTCGGCCTCGACGAAAAGGTTGAGCGGGACGTCATGGATGAGCGCCGTAACGAGATCCTCTCCATTCAGGAGTCGATTTCAGCCGCCAAAGGAAGGGCGAAAGTCGGTTCCATCCTCGAGGTGCTGGTCGATGGACGATCCGAGGAAACGGAACATGTTCTGGAAGGCCGCCACGAGGGGCTCGCTCCTGAAATTGATGGTGTCGTCTACCTCGATGAGGACCCGTCTGATACCACGTCACGGCACCCAGCTCGTCAGCACGGCTCCTCTCCCACACCTGGTGATTTCTGCACGGTCGAGATTACCGATGCCGCAGCCTTCGACCTCGTCGGGCGCATCGTCACAACGCCTGTCTAGGACGTGCGGCTCCTTGCCACTCCTACTACACTCACTGCAACCACCAACAGAGGAGTAACCACCGATGTCGGCACAGGGAAAAGATTCGATCATTCTGTTGATCCATTGCAAAGACCGTAGAGGCATCGTGGCACGCGTGTCGGGATTCATTCATGATTTCGGCGGCAACATCCTGGATTCGGACCATCACACTGACAAGGACACGAACGATTTTCTGATGCGAATGGAGTTCGCCACGGAGGGATTCCAGATCCCACCAGACGACATTCCGGCTGCCTTTGCTCCCATCGCGAAAGTGTATGAGATGCGCTGTGAAGTGTATCCGTCCAGCCGACGAACACGCGTTGGTCTGCTAGTCTCGAAACAAGATCACTGTCTCGCCGACCTCCTCCAGCGGCACCGCCGAGACGAACTGCACATCGATATTCCCGTCATCGTCTCGAATCACGACACCTGCGCGAGTTGGGCAGAGCTCTTCAAGATTCCATTCGCCGTCTATCCCGTGACCAAAGAGACCAAACCGCAGCAGGAACAACAGGTCTTAGCGCTCCTGAAAGAGCACCGGGTGGAGCTCGTGGTGATGGCTCGCTATATGCAAATCCTCACTGCGGAGTTTTTGGTTCAGGTCGGTTGCCCAGTCATCAACATTCACCATTCCTTTCTGCCGGCCTTTATCGGAGCCAATCCCTACCGGCAGGCCTACGACCGCGGCGTCAAGATCATTGGGACGACGGCGCACTACGCGACCCAAGATTTGGATGAAGGGCCGATCATCGAACAAGACGTGATTCGCATCGGACATCGAGATACCGTGGACGATCTCGTACGGAAAGGACGCGACTTAGAGGAAGTCGTGCTGGCGCGCGCCGTGCGGCGACACATCGAACGGCGTGTGTTAGTCTACGGCCGAAAGACGGTCGTGTTTGATTGAATCGGTGACGATCCAACAATAGCAGAAGAGAAAGGGGAACGGATTGATACCCGTTCCCCTTCTGTTTGAAACCGAGGACACGATGTTAGATCTTCGCTGACAGAAACAGTGATCCCCCACGGCGGTTGATCAACATCAGGATGCTGTCCCCCTTCTTCAAATCTGAAGACACCTTTTCAAATTCCTTTACGGACTTGACCGGCCTCCGATTGACCTCTTGAATGACATCACCAGGTACGAGTCCGGCCTTTTCCGCACCGCTGTCCGGATCAATGCTCGTCACGACGACTCCCTGAGCCTTTCCTTTGATGCCCAACTCGCGCGCGGTGTTCTGATTCAAATCCTCGACAGACAGACCGGCCAAGGCGTAGTCATGTTCACCACTTTCTACCTTCTTTGCAACTTTCTCCAGCTCCGGTTGCTCTCCGATTCGCACGGTCAGATCACGCGCGCGCCCATCGCGCATGACCTTCACCGGGACCTTGCTGCCGACTGGAGTCCTGGTGACCATCCGTTGCAGTGCGACACCATCCTCAATCAGGATCCCCTGATACTCAATGATCACATCGCCCTGCTTAAGTCCAGCTTGGTCAGCCGGGCTGTCTTCCTTGACCTCGCTCACCAAGGCGCCTTTCGAATCCTTCATACTGAAAGACTTTGCCAGATCCTGGTTCAAGTCTTGAAGACCGATCCCCAGATACCCTCGGACCACCTTACCGGTCTTGACAAGGCTCTCATAGATCGGCTTGGCCATTGTTGTTGAGACCGCAAAGCCGACTCCCTGATACCCACCCGTCTGCGAAAAGATGGCCGTATTAATACCGACGAGCTCACCTCTGGTGTTTACCAATGCGCCGCCTGAGTTACCAGGGTTAATGGCGGCATCCGTTTGAATAAAGTCTTCATACTGCGTGATCCCCATATGGCCGCGGCCAACAGCGCTGACGATCCCGAGCGTCACGGTGGAATTCAACCCGAAGGGATTGCCGACCGCCAAGACATACTCACCGACCTGCAGTTGTGACGCATCGCCCCATGGTATGGCGGGAAGACTGCTGGCGTTGATCTTGACCACAGCGAGGTCGCTCTTCGGATCAGCTCCAATAATCTTGCCCTTGAATTCCCGCTTGTCGGGAAGAGTGACGCGTACTTCATGAGCCTTGTCAATCACATGATTGTTGGTCAAAACATATCCGTCAGCAGAGATGATCACGCCTGATCCCTGACCCCGTCGAGGTCCTCGATATTCCCCGGGAGGTTGCGGCCCCCGACGCCGTGGGTCGAAGGGTTTGCCGAAAAATTCCTCCATACGGTCTCGTAGTTCATCGGGGAGAAGTGATCCGTCCGAAACCCTTTCAGTCATGACCGTCGTAATATTGACAACCGCTGGTGTAACTTGCCTTGCGACGTCCGTGAACCCGTTCGCGGGAGTGGTGATGACCGCGGCCGCTGGAGTTGAAGTCGGCGCACTGGATGCCTGGGACCCACTAAACAAGTACCCACCCCAAACCAGGACCCCACTCATGAGACCGATTCCAATCGCGGAACCGACTTTCCTACGCAGATGTGATGACATATACCCTCCCATAGGCTGGTTGATTGGAAACCCGTGATTCCTAGTTCTTACGATCGGGTAACCCCTGCCTTGCAGTTGCAAGGAACATAACAACCTGGGATGAGAACGAGATTAACCAACGATTAAAGTTCACTAAGCAGTGGGGTGAGCGAGCGGTAAGACAACCGTGAACGCTGATCCCTGGCCGAGATCGCTTTTGACTTCTATCCGGCCCTTGTGCAGTTCCGCGATCCAGGCACAGATGGCGAGGCCGAGACCCGTCCCCTTCTTGGTATGGCCTCGGGCAACGTCGGTGCGGAAGAAGCGTTGGAAAATCTTCTTATGATCGGCAGGGGCGATGCCGATCCCATAGTCTGTCACCGACAGCCTGGCCTCCCGACCGTCATTCAACAGCGCGATCTCGACCTTGCCACCGGAATACGAATACTTCATCGCATTTTCGACGAGATTGAGCAGCAGTTCACGAAGCCGCAAGTCGTCGCCCTGAACCACCACTGGCATGATGGTTCCCAGCAGAACTTCGATATTGCGGTCCTGCGCAAGCAACTTGGCCTGACGATGAATATCCTCCACCAGCGACTCCATGGCGACAGGCAGCGACTCCACTCTGACTTCACCCATGTCGGCACGTGAGAGAAACAACAGTTCGTCGACGATTCGCGTCATTCGATCGATTTCTTCCAGATTGCTCTCCAGCACCGATTTATAGTCGTCGAGCAAACGAGGTCGCCGCAGCACCAGGTCTGTTTCGCCTTTCATCACCGTCAGAGGAGTCCGCAACTCATGCGAGGCATCGCTGGTGAATTGACGAATCTGGCGAAACGACGTATCCAGCCGGCCAATCATATTGTTGAAGGTGGCGGCCAGGCGGCCGATTTCGTCGTGAGCCGCCGGCATGCTCAGGCGTTGACTCAAGTCCCCAGCGGCAATGCGCTGCGCTGCAAGGGTAATCTTATCGACAGGCCGTAACGCGCGTCCCGCCAAGAACCATCCCCCTGCCAGAGACACAGCCAGGGCGATGGGGATTGCCACAACCAGCAGCACCAGGAAGCGCTGGAGTGTCTCTCCAACCGATTCCATCGACGTACCGACCTGCACGATGTACAGGAGATTGCCTCGATACACGATCGGCACGGAAATCAGCCTCAACGGAGGCTCCTTGGGATACTTAGCCGACTCAAAAATTTTCTGTCCGGCAAACGTGGCATCAAGGGCGGTTCGGCTCAGCGGAACTTCGTGTTGTTTGATATTCGGAGAACGGATCGTGATCGTGCCAGAGGGGCTGAAGATCTGGAAAAACTTATCGATTCGCGTCAGCTCTGGAAATTGCGAGAGCAGTTCCTCTTCGTTGATCAGTGGAAGAAATCCTCGCTCTTCGAGCGACCGCACTGCCGTCATGGCCGTATCTTCCAACGATTCATCGACTGTGTCGCGGAGACTTCTCGCCGTAATGACGTACAGCACTACAGAGAAAATGATCAAGACCAGGGCTAGGGCGGTCCCATACCACAGGGTCAGCCGGACGCGTAGCGGCATGGATCAGCTCCTGCTCGGTGGTGACGACGTCGTGCTGTTGGTTCGCTGCGCCTCAAGTCACTGGGTACGCGCGGGGCTTGTGTCAGGTTCACGCTAGTCGGCCTTCAGCATATACCCGCTACCCCGAATGGTATGGATCAGTTTCTTGGTTCGGCCTCGATCGATTTTGTTTCGAAGGTAGTTCACATAGACATCGATGACGTTCGTAAAGGTGTCGAAATCTTGATTCCACACATGTTCGGAGATCATGGGCCGAGTGAGGACGCGGCCGGTGTGACGCATCAGATATTCAAGTAACGCATACTCTTTCAGCGTCAAATCGATGCGTTGCCCACCCCGGGTGACATCACGGGTTGCTGGGTTGAGCATCAGATCATCCACCTGTAGAATTCCGGGGCTTTCGGATGCTCCACGACGCAACAGGGCTCGAACACGCGCCAAGAGTTCATCGATCGCGAACGGTTTGGTCAGGTAATCATCGGCGCCGGCATCCAATCCTTTGACCCGCTGGTCGATCTGGGATTGCGCCGAGAGAATCAGCACCGGTGTGTGGACCCGTTCGCGACGAATATTCTTCAGCACATCCAGACCAGACATGGAGGGCAGCATCACGTCGACGACCAGGAGGTCATAGTTGGTCGCCAGGGCCATCTCTAATCCCTTGGCTCCGTCCTCAAAGAGATCGACGGCATAGCTCTCTTCTTCGAGCGCCCGCTTAATAAAACAACCGACTTTGGTTTCATCTTCTATGACAAGCACACGCATACACACCCCAACAAATATTGAGCAGCGGGGTGATTATACCAGACCGATGGCTGTGAATCTTGAAGCGTACCGTGGCTCTCACTCGTCACGAAGCGGTTAGGTCGAATCGCCGGGGAAAGTCTGTTCTAGAGAGGTAATCATGGGCTTGCCATCGCGGATCGTGAAGACCAACGCTTCCTCGCCTTCCGTTTTGAATTCTCGATTGGCCTGGCGAAGCGTCTCAGTCGACTTGAAGGAGACTTTCGCGCTCCGTTCATCGATGGCCAACGACACAGACGTATTCGTACGAGTGAAGTCGTGGGCGCTGGGAAAGGCGAAACTCATGGCGAGAGTCTTCCGGTAATCTTCCCGCGTCAGCATGGCCATCTGTTGTTGCGGGCCTTGTTTTAGATGAATGGTGATAGTCGCGTCGTAAGCAATATGGCGCAGGACGCCGTCGACATCCTTTCGTCGAACAGCTTCGTCGAGTGCGTTGAGAAGATGGTCGATCCCTTCACGAGTCAGACGGACATCGGACTGGAAGGGCTTCACCTGCGAATCTGTGAGAACCACGCTGGGCTGACTTGTCGGTAGATGGGGAGCCAGAAACTTGTTGACCGGATTCTGATCCTTGAAAATCACGTACCCTGCGTATCCGATAGCCACTGTGGTGCCCAGCACAAAGAGAATGACGATGGCTTTTACCATCGAGAAGTGTGGCGGCGCTCGCTTCTCGGTTCTCTCATCGGTCCCCTGCTTCGTGGCGACCATAGGTCAGCTCTCCGGACTGAAGATTATGAGGTAACAATAGCGTGAATTATGTGAAAAGCAATCAAAGCCGACGGCGCTGCAGGCCGATGTACTCCGCGGAGCACGTGCCGAGCCCGAGGGCTATTTCAGATAAGGCCTCCTCGCCACGCAGCAATTGTCATGACCACGAAAACATCTCCGAAAAGCGGGCCTGGTCTCTTGGAAAAGGGCTGATGCCATGGTACCCTGCCCGCGATTGACAGGCGGCACCACGCAACCAAATTCTCTCCGACCTGAACAGAGGGTAGCTGACTTCATGACCACTCAGAATTGGCGCCAACCGACTGACGACTTTATTCACCGGCACCTAGGTCCCACAGATGCCGATATTCAGGAGATGCTGGCCACATTGGGCCTGCTGTCGCTCGACACATTGACCGATAACGCCATTCCTCCTGATATTCGATTTCGGCGAGCTCTTGACGTTCCAGCCGGTGACGGCGAGCAGGCCGTCCTGGCCCGCCTGAAAGACATCGCATCCCAAAACAAGGTCTATCGATCGTTGATCGGCATGGGGTACTACGATTGCATCACCCCGGGCGTGATCCAGCGAAATATTCTAGAAAACCCGGCTTGGTATACGCAATACACCCCATACCAAGCCGAGATCTCACAAGGCCGCTTAGAAGCGCTTGTGAACTTCCAGACCATGGTGGCGGACTTGACCGGTCTCCCGCTGGCGAATGCCTCGCTGTTGGATGAAGCGACCGCTGCAGCCGAAGCGATGGCGATGTGTTACACGATCGCCCGTAACACCGGCGATGAACGAAATGAATTCTTTGTCTCGCACGACTGCCATCCACAGACCTTGGCGGTGTTGCAGACCAGAGCCGAGCCTCTGGGTATCGTCATCAAGACCGGTGTCGCCTCGTCCGTTGATTGTTCGCGTCCTCAGCTGTGCGGCCTGTTGTTGCAGTATCCGGCCACGGACGGCTATGTAAGTGATTTCAGCACATTGGTCACGCAGGCGCATGAGGCCGGTGTTCTCGTAGCGGTTGCCACTGACCTTCTCGCCCTGACCTTGCTCCGCTCGCCCGGGGAGTTCGGCGCCGACATTGCCGTCGGTTCGACACAGCGCTTCGGTGTTTCCATCGGCTTCGGTGGACCCCATGCTGCGTTTCTGGCGACCAGAGAGGAATACAAACGGCAGGTGCCGGGTCGCCTCGTTGGTGTCTCGAGGGATGTGACCGGCAAACCAGCCATCAGGCTTTCGCTTCAAACGAGGGAGCAACATATTCGGCGGGAGAAGGCCACCAGTAATATCTGCACGGCCCAAGTCTTGTTGGCCGTCATGGCCGCTATGTATGCGGTGTACCACGGGCCAGACGGGTTGCGTCGGATCGCCGAACGTGTACACGGCCTTACGTTGCTATTGGCGGAAGGACTGCGTCGGCTTGGATTCGACGTATTGCCAAAAGTCTTCTTCGATACGGTTCGGATACCGGTCCCTAAAGCTCAAGCCGATCAAATTGCGACCAGGGCGAACGAACACGGAGTCAATTTCCGGCACTATGAAGACGGCTCCATCGGCATTTCACTCGATGAAGTCAGCTCCGAGGAAGAAGTGTACCGTCTCCTGCACATCTTCGTCGGGCATGACCAGTTGCCGTTCCGTCTTTCCGATCTCGCTGACACCATCGATCTCAACTACGCGTCCCCCTTGGCCAGGACGAGTAAATACCTGACGCATGAGGTCTTCCATCGCTACCACTCCGAGCACGAGATGCTCCGCTATCTCCACAGACTACAGGCCAAGGACCTTTCTCTTGTCCACTCCATGATCCCGCTGGGCTCCTGCACCATGAAGCTGAACGCCACCACGGAAATGCTACCGGTCACGTGGCCGGAGTTCGCTCGTTTGCACCCCTTCGCGCCAGCTGAGCAAACACGTGGCTATCGGACGTTGTTCGAACAACTCGAATCGTGGTTGTCTGAGATTGCCGGATTTGCAGCGTTCTCGCTCCAACCGAACGCGGGGTCACAGGGCGAATATTCGGGCCTGATGATGATTCGGGCATACCACCGGGCGAAGGGAGAAACACACCGAGACGTCTGCTTAATCCCCGTATCAGCCCACGGCACGAATCCCGCTAGCGCCGCCATGGTCGGCATGACGGTGGTGGTCATCGCATGTGATCGAAACGGAAACGTGGATGTCGCCGACTTGGAAGCCAAGGCCGCTCAATATCGAGACCGATTGTCGGCCTTGATGCTCACCTATCCATCAACTCACGGGGTGTTTGAAGCAAGTGTGCGGCGCATTTGTCAAATCGTCCATACCCATGGCGGTCAAGTCTATATCGACGGGGCCAATATGACTGCCATGGTGGGCCTCTGTCGGCTGGGCGACATCGGAGCAGATGTCTGCCATCTCAACCTCCATAAGACATTTTGTATTCCCCATGGAGGTGGAGGGCCTGGCGTGGGACCGATTGGAGTGGCACGGCATCTCGTGCCCTTTCTTCCTGGGCATCCCGTGGTCAAGCTTGGTGGGCCTCAGGCCATTGGCCCTGTTTCGGCAGCCCCGTTCGGCAGTCCGGGCATCCTTCCGATTTCCTGGGTGTACATCGCCTTGATGGGGCGGGACGGATTGACCAAAGCCACGCAGGTGGCCATCCTCAATGCCAACTACATGGCCAAGCGGATGGAAAAACATTACCCCATTCTGTATCGGGGCGATTCCGGATTGGTGGCTCACGAGTTCATCCTGGATCTCCGTGAATTCAAGGAGAGCGCCGGGGTCGAAGCGATGGATGTCGCCAAGCGATTGATGGACTACGGCTTCCATGCGCCAACCGTGTCGTTCCCGGTAGCCGGCACGCTCATGATCGAACCCACGGAAAGCGAAGCCAAGAGTGAACTTGATCGGTTCTGCGAAGCACTCATTCTGATCCGTGCAGAGATTCAAGAAATTGTCGATGGGCGCCAGCCGCGAACAAACAATGTGCTGAAAAACGCACCTCACACTGCGGCAGCCGTCACGGCGACGGAGTGGAATCGCCCCTATACCCGGGAGCAAGCGGCATTTCCCGCACCCTGGCTGAGGAACAGCAAGTTCTGGCCGAGCGTGAGCCGCATCGACGAGGCCTACGGCGACCGCCATCTGGTGTGCAGCTGTCCGCCGATCGAGACGTATCAGAACTAGCAGGACCTCCTGTACCATGTCCGACCCCCTGGCTGGCTCACCAGCCAGGGGCTTCGTTTGTACCTCTCCTTGCCTGATTTTCTAAATAAGCAGTACAGTACAGAGGATTCATCGTTGAGGAGGACATCCTATGAGCGACATCGGACGTCGAGGCTTTCTAGTCCGGACCGGCTTGACCTTGAGCGCAGCGGTACTGGCTGGTACCCAACCTCGCGCTTTTGCTGAACAGGCAACGTCATCAAGTCGCTTGAAGAGTTGGGAAGACCTGCGAGCACAGTTTCCCCTCTCTCCACAGCTTATCCACTTGGCTGCGTTCTTCCTCGCTTCTCATCCCACACCAGTACGCGAAGCCATCGAACGGCACCGAGCTGGCTTGGACACGGACCCGATCGGCTATTGGTTTGAACATGAGGAGAAACAGGACGCGAAGGTGCTCCAGGCAGCGGCTGAGTATCTGGGAGGCAATCCCACAGACATCGCCTTGACCGACAGCACGACCATGGGGTTGGGCCTGCTGTATGGCGGCTTACAACTTCGGACCGAGCAAGAAATCCTGACGACGACCCACGACCATTATTCGACAGAAACCGCCTTATGCCTTCGCGCAGAACGGACAGGCGCCACAGTCCGTCAAATACCCCTCTATCGCGCCCTGAAGACCGTCTCGCGCGACGAGATCGTCGAGTCCCTGCGCAAGGGCATCTCGCCTGCCACACGCATCGTAGCGGTCACCTGGGTCCATTCCAGCACGGGACTGAAACTGCCGATCCATGACATGGCACTCGCGATCCAGGCCATCAATCGTTCACGTGATGAACAGGATCGGATCATCTTCTGCGTGGATGGGGTCCATGCCTTGGGAGTTGAAGATTTCCGTGTGAGCGAGCTGGGCTGCGACTTCTTGGTGGCAGGAACCCATAAATGGATGTTCGGTCCACGCGGGACTGGGCTGGTCTGGGGCCACCCGCAGGCCTGGCCCATTGCTCAGCCGACGATTCCAACCTTTAGTGGACAGGCCTATGACCTCTGGATGGAGAACAAGTCGTCGAAGCATCTTCCACAATCGGTTCACATGTCCCCAGGCGGGTTCCATTCATTCGAACATCGCTGGGCACTGGATGAAGCCTTCGCATTTCACCAAACCGTTGGGAAAGCTCGTGTGACACAACGCATCTATGAGTTGAACCAGCAGCTGAAGCAGAGCTTGGTAGCCATGCCTCATGTCACGCTCCATACCCCGATGTCGCAGGAGCTGTCCGCTGGGATTGTGTGTTTCGAGGTCGCCGGCATGGCTCCTCGTGCCGTCGTGGAACGGCTTCGTCACCGTGGCATTGTCGGCAGCGTCACGCCCTACGCAACGAAGTACGTCCGGCTCGCACCATGTCTTATCAACTCGCCTAAAGAAATCGAGACAACACTGGCAGAGATCAGAAATTTGCGCGCGTCCTAAAGTTAACCGCAACATCACGTTATCTACTAACACCTCCCCAAACTTCTAAAACAGTTTGCTCATAATGCATTGTAAATAAGCGAGTTGTTAAACGTAAATCTAAATCGTACTAATATTTACAAAATTAGTACGTGTTGACATCTCGCAAGTACTAATTTATACTAAAATAGTACTTTTAGTATAAAGGCGCGTATGGCGATTATTGTCGACCCTCCCCAACTCTCAACGATCCTCAAGAAACCAGAAACGCTCCAAAAACTCCTGCAGATGCGGGTTGACTCGGAGCTTCAAGATGTCATTCAAAAAGCAAACGAAGACTATAGCCATTGGCATCGCTTTAGATATGCTCCAATACCCAAAGAGTTTTCGCATGAAGAGGCGTGGGCGCTGGTCAAACTTGGTCGCCACGCCAATTTTAAAAAAGCTCCATTCACAGACAAGAGCGGTACGCCATTTTTGTATTGGATACCTGATGGTCTTCACAAAGATCTGCACGACGTTGATGTCTGGGCTGGGGGAAATTTTGTCACTGATACCTCCAGCGCGTTACCGGGGAGAGAACAGTTCGTCATCAGATCACTGATGGATGAGGCCATTGCATCGAGTCAACTCGAAGGAGCCGCCACAACCACTCAGAAGGCGAAGGACTTGCTCCGCACAGGCCGAAAGCCCAAAGATCGAAGCGAGCAAATGATCCTCAATAATTGGGAAACGATGCAGTTCATCAGAGAGAAACGAAAAACGAATCTGACAAAATATTTCATCACCGAAATCCACCAAAGAATTACAGAAGCGACGTTGGATCATCCGGATGACTCAGGGCGACTCAGGACCAGTAACAACATCATCGTCGAATACCAAGGAGAGACCGTTCATATTCCACCGGATTTTAGTACGTTACCAGAGCGCATGGACGCCTTCTGCGAGTTTGCCAACAAGGATGGGGACAGCAAGTGGATTCACCCCGTGATAAAGGCAGCGATGCTTCATTTTTGGCTGGCCTATGACCACCCGTTCCATGATGGAAATGGTCGGACTGCACGGGCATTGATGTATTGGTATCTCCTCTCTCGTGACTATTTACTATTTGAGTACCTAGCCATATCGCGGTATATGCAGAGAGCGCCTGGGCAGTATGTCCGTGCTTATCTTCATACAGAGACAGACGATAACGATTTGACCTATTTTCTCTTTTATAATTTGAAGGCAACTAAGCAGGCGTGCGAAGAGGCACAGAGCTATATTCAAAGAAAACAGAAAGAAATGACAGGCCTGAGCGCCGCATTGAGAAAGTATCCGGGCTTAAACCTCCGCCAAAGAAGTCTGCTCTCTCACGCAATTCAGCATCCGCATGAGACCTACACATTCGATGCTCACCGGAATGCGCATGGCGTGGTATACCAAACAGCAAGAAATGACTTGCTTGACCTTGCAGAGAAAGGCTTCCTCAAGAAAGAAAAGAGAGGAAAGGAATTTGTGTTTGTCCAAGCCGACAAAATGATGGACAAACTTCGGAGTGTGGTAAGTACATAACAAACAACGGAGATGCGCGACTTCAGCTTCTGTCGTGAGTCTTACTTCTCACCACATTTCTTGAATTTCGACTCTTGGCACTGTTCAGCCATCTGCTGCGCTTTTGTGATTTGCTCCGGCGTCATGCGTGAGGCCGTACGATCTCGGTCCTTCGTGATTTCAGTTTTCGACCCGCTACTCGACGACGCAATTGCCGTGCTGAACCACACATAGGCCAGAACCTGATTTGGTTGAACGCCCTGTCCCTTCGCATACATCTGTGCAAGTTCGTTTTGGCCTCCTGCATGGCCTTGGACCGCCGCCATGCGATGCCATTTCAGTGCCGCCTGGTAGTCTTGATCCACACCCAGACCACTGCCATACAGCAGCCCTAGGTTATACTGAGCCCGGGCATCCCCACGTTGTGCCAAGGGGTAAAAGAGTCCCGCAGCGACCCTGAAATCTCCACGCTTCAACGCCTCATATGGCTCCTCCCCGGCCAGCGGTATCGACGGAGGTATCGTTTTCTTCGAATTACCACTCAACGATTCCACCGCTGCAGAGACGGTCGCACTAGTCAAGATCAAAACCGCTACGAGTACGACTAGCCTCATCGTGTACCACCTTTCAGCACCGTTAACAGCGTTGGAGTCCCGTGCTGCCCTCGGTGACAAGACAACCGAGCTTCCTCAGCCCCACTGTAGGGCAAACGAGGGACAAGCCCATTCTTCTCGAGCGAGGCCCAAATGTCATCAAAATATTGCTTTCGGCGTTCACGCTGACAGATGGAAGGCTATGGGACATGGCTCCCCGTCGACGACTGAACGCAAGGTAGAGTCGGGCTATTGGAAATATCGCTGACGCGATGAAAAACTCGCGGTGCAAGCACAGGCTGGGGTGGTGCCGAAGGCGGGATTTGAACCCGCACACCCTTGCGGGCGCTAGACCCTGAATCTAGTGCGTCTGCCAGTTTCGCCACTTCGGCATACAGGCTGCTGAACATGTCTCCCGCAGCGTTCTCAGTCGCCCATCCCCCTCAACGCACCAACCGCGTACGTCTTTGAGGTCGAAGCTCTTTGCGGCCTTGCTCCGATCCATTTTTGAGCAACCCGACATCAAGAACCAGACTGATGAACTACCGGGGAGACGGATTATCCTGAATTCTCCTCATCGGCGTCAAGCAAACGTTGGTGCCGCCATTTCACGGTGCGGCACGGATGGCCGACCCAGGCATGGCCCATTGTCCGATGGTCGTGATTTCACGAGGATCGCCGCTGACGATAATGCGTTCACGTACAAGCCCGGCCGCAGCCAAGAGTGAGGGGGCAGCGATCCTCGGGGCCTCATCGACCATCAAGACATCGAAGCGCACCCGGCTGAACAGGGGATCGCTTGCGACTCGCATGGGTGTGGCAGCGACAAGTCGCCGATTCTGAATGAAGGCCTGGCGGTTTGGTTGTTCTTCGGCCGCCAGTAACTCACGGACCTTTTTGGTTCCCCCCAGTTTGGCAATCTGTTCTTGGAGTTCCTCGAACTCGGCCCGCTTCCCGCTGGGAACGGCTGCTTCCGGAACAAGCTGCTGAATACGGCCTTTGGCGACATCGAGTTCTTTGTTCAGTTGATCCATCTGACCCTGATACAGCGCGCCATACTGCTTGAGGGATGCTGCATTCTTCCCGACCGCTTGCATCGTCAGCCGTTGAAACAACGGTAGGTGCTCGAAGTCCTTGAGCGTCTTCTGGACATCGGCCATTTTCACTTGAAGGTCTCGTAATTGTGTGACGAGGCGCCATTCCAGTAAGCGGACTTCGTCCAGATCTTTTTGTTTCACTTCCTTCTGAGACAAAAAAGGGGCGAGCTCTCGGAAGCGGTCATACTTGTGTTTCAAGGAGGCCTTGTTGCCTTGTGATTTGGCATAAAATTGATGCATTTGGGCTTCGAACCCCAGTTCCTGAAGATCGATGCCGCCAGCCTTCGAGGTAATCGGGAACTCATACCGAGTGATCCACGTTGTGTGATTCAGTCCACCGGCCTTCATGGTACGCCCCACCATCCCCACCATCTCATCGCACGCGAGGTGGTCTGGGCTGATGAGGAGGATGCGTTTGTTGGCGCGAATCAGCTCCATCGCCAGATTCCCCAGCTTTTGACGCCGGACTGATCGGTCATCCGACCACACGGTTGTGAAAACGGATGAGGCGGAGGGGAAGGCCTCAGCCTCAACGTCCTGCATCTGCAACAGCGACGCCAACCGCTCGGTTGGCCCAAGATGATACAGGTCTGGCTTCCCCAACATATCTTTCAGACGGGAAGCTGACGTGCTCACAAGGCCGACCTGATCTGGAACAAGGGTCACAGAAGGGATGTCGCACCCAAGAGCATCAACCAGTTGGACGGATAGGCTGTTGCCGGCCTGCCGCAGGACAACCCCTTCCGTCGTGTTCGCCTCATCGGCAGGGACGACGGATACCGGAAGGTCAACCGACAGTTGGACATCAGCAGGCATGATAAATTCGTATAGATGGAGCCCGCCGGTTGTGCGCATCAGGCGACCTTGCGACGCCACGACGGGCGCATCATGCCCTGTCTCGGTCAAACGGATTCGCTCCGCTTCAAGGCAGGTGATCCACAATTTAATGAGTTCTGTGCCTGTCATACCGGCTGACAACCTCCGCACGTCATGGCAACGGAACGTCATGATAAAGGCCCATTGCAATGACTGTCCACCGCTGGCGCTTGATGGTTGCCCTTGTCTTCACGACCAGAACTTGTCTAGAATAAACGGCTTGTATTAGCACTTGCAGGATGTTCAATACGACCGTCCAGCGAGGCCGCAGCGAGCGAGATGCTGAGACATACTTCTTCGTGTGTTGAAGCGTTGAGCGATGGGAAAACGAAGCTGGCAGGTTTTTTCACAATCCTGTTGAGGAGGAATCTGTGAAGGGTTTAAGATTTGAGCGGATTGCCACAGGGCGCCACTACAACGTGGTTTTCCACATCGGCAGCACCTACGTGCCTGTGAGTGACGAGACCCTTGACGAACTCAAGGAGCAAAGCCTGTTGCCGACCGAACGGTTTTTAGATCTCCTCATCGACCGTGTCGGCTACTCATCTTACCTGAAAGATCAGATCAGCAACGAACTGAAAGCGACGGGCGACCCTACGACGCAGATTACCGTCCTCCAAGGCGCGATTCGGGAGCTGTAACGCCTTCGTTCATATCTAACCGCTCATTAAAATCCAACGAGAACTGAGCACCGATTGAGCAATCCTCTCTCCACACAGGTATGCCTTTGCCACTGGCACGTGCTCGCCTCGCAGCTTCGGCGAAGTCCTTTATGCGCTGGTCTAGGTCTATGGAGTTAGAGGGGGCTCCGGAAATTCAGACAGTGTGATAAGTGGTAGCCTGGCTTCACGAA
>CAKKRK010000030.1 GCA_919902665.1 Nitrospiraceae bacterium | reverse complement strand
CTCCGATGGTGTTGCAGGCAAATCGGACGCGCATCGTGA
Organism: Nitrospiraceae bacterium; assembly: GCA_919902665.1. GTDB lineage: Bacteria > Nitrospirota > Nitrospiria > Nitrospirales > Nitrospiraceae > Nitrospira_D. Next base: position 4,683 of record CAKKRK010000030.1, on the reverse strand, counting down.
CTCAACGCATCACGACCTTCGACGAATTTCGTAACGCCGTCTCAGCCTATCGATTGCCACGAGTGTTGCTGGTTGCGCTGGAACTGGATCTCTTCACGACTGTCGGAGATCGCTCGTGGACTATTCCTGACCTTGCCAAGGAGCTCAAGGTCAGCGAACGGGGTTTGAGCATCCTGTGTCGTAATCTCGCTGCGGTCGGGATATTACAGAAAAAAGGAGCTAGCTATAAGAATAGCCGGTTGGGAGCGACAGCGCTGAATGCGGATCATCGTGCCTATCGCGGCGGCTATTTAAAATTGATCAAAAGCCACTGGGCGGACTGGATACGGCTGTTGGAATCCGTGCGGAGCGGCTTGCCGATCGACCATGATACTCCAGACACTCCCGACTACCGTCGACAATTCACCTGGGCTATGCACCACAGAACATTGGAAATCGCTCCGGCGATCGCGGCCCAGATTCCTTTAGCTGGTTCTCAAACACTGCTGGATCTCGGCGGAGGGCCAGGCACCTACGCCATGGCATTTCTCGCAAAGCACCCACTGCTTCGTGCCACTGTCTGCGATCGAGAGGCCGCGATTGAAGTAGCTAAAAAAATCGCCGACACTCACAAAGCGAGGCGGCGACTTTCCTAATCTCCCGCTTGATTTCTCAAACGAGCCTATCCCAGGTACCTACGATGTGATCTGGTATTCGAATGTGCTGCACATCTATTCGCCCGAAGAGAACCAGGCTATTTTCCGCCGAGTGAGAGCGGCATTGAGGCCGGGGGGACGACTCATCATCCAAGACGCGTTTCTGCATGATCGCAAAGGTTTGTATCCAGTAGAAGCAAGTCTGTTTGCTGTGTCGATGCTGTTGTTCACGCGAGGTGGAAATACCTATTCCGTACCGGAAACTGCGAGATGGCTGAAAGAAGCCGGATTCGTCGGTGTCAAACAGCTCCCACTCAAGAAAGGGACGGAGGACTGGGAGGAAGGGATTCTGGAGGCGTCGGTCCCTGGCTCAGGCCTAGAAACGACCGTCCGCCGAATACGATCAAACAGAAATAGAAAAGCCCGCTGATTCCGCTTCCCACCATAGAGACAATTCCTTCTGAATCTTTTGCCGGTGTCTGAACGATCGTTGCGACGTCCATTGCCAACCCAACCGTCGCGTAAAAGACACAAATTGCTGATGCCCATCGAAACTGGAACCAAATCAATAGAGCGAGTCCAAGAGGTATGAGGATAAAAAACATGATCTTCCAATCCATAACGAGTGGAGTGGAGGCGCCATTCTGTACGAAGAGAAACCCTGCCTCAGCGATGAGGGTGCTGAGTACGAGAGCTAGCAAGGGGCGGTGTTGCATCCGGTGACTATAGACTGTCGAAGAAAAGTTCGGCAATAGGTGCCTGGTCGTCGTGGATATCTCAGTGTTAGCCTTTTTCTACTATGGGTAACGATCAGTTAGCGGATAGCCATTTACCCGGGCAACCTGTCTTCTGCGGTGATGGTTAGGGTTCCCTTCCGCAAAGTGGCTGGCCGAATGGGGCTATCGCATGGTTGCACGCCATCGGTATCAATGGTTTGGCGAAGCCAGGCCCCTCAGTCGACAAAACTGACGAAGCAGGTCCTTTTCTTCTCCAAGCCCCCCTTTCGAGGGGCTTCTTCCTAACAGCGAGGAATTTACGAACGACCTACCCTCTTTCAGAATGCACACAGTTGTTTGGAGGGTAGATATATGTTGCATACATGGGTCGTGTCGACGAGTTGTTCTGATTTGGCTGATCAACCGCGGGGTGGAGCACACCATGCCCCTTCGAGGATTCTGAGCTGGGTCGTCGCAGTCGTCTTGTGTCTCTCATCCTCCATAGGTCAGGCTTGGGGAGAAACCGGCGCAGAGGAAAAAAAGACAATTGTGGCGGCAGGGTTCGGATACCAAATCGGTACCGTCTCAACGATCGCAGTGAAGGTATATGACGCTGAATCGGGCAACATCCTGTCTGATGAAGTCTACGAGCTAGCCGTCAAGGAAAACGATGGGGTGAGGTCGAGTCGCGGGCCGCGTATTTTTGCTGGTGGAGTTGGGCTTGGCGCGACAGATCTCTCTAATTTTGTATTGCGGGTATATGATGCCAATACCGGAGTATTCCAATGGGAAGGGCGACTCAATTTGGTGCAACCTGACGGGAAGGCAGAGGGGAAGCTCATATCGACCGTGCTGCCACGGCAAGCCATCATCACGAAGGTGCAGAGTATTGAAGCGAGGGTCGAGGAGCCAGTGTTTTTGCTGCGTGCTATGGACCTGGCGACCGGCATGCTTGTGTGGGAGGATGAGTTTACAACTGTCAGCATGAAAATTCCTCGAGCCCAGCTGATTGCAGGCCCATCGCTCCAGCCGGAAAGCCGTCCATCTGCGAACTCTCATGCCTTTAACTTCCGTATTCGCATGTATGACCCCAGTGGAAAGAAAGTTTTGTGGGAGGATCAGCTATCTCAGCGGGAGTCCAATGAAGGGCCAGAGCAGTCGCGCAGCGATCAGGCTGATCTACTTCCCTCTTGGCCTAACTTCTCGCAGGAAGAGGTTGTCGCAGGATCGATCTAGCAGCGCGAGTATCTAGTATCTAAGACCAATCGACTAGCAAGTAAGTAGAGGGACGTTACGGTTGGCTTGCTTCCAAGCTCTCGATCCACTGCCGGTGGAACTGTTCGTAGGAGACAGATAGTTTGTTCTGGATCGCATCGGCTACGGATGACTTCGCTTGCAACGCAGTTAGCAGTTCATCGACGCGAGCCATTCCCCATCGCTCAATCAAGTAGCGTGTTGCCGAATTCGCTTCTGCGTAGGCTACTATCGCCGCACTCGCCGGCAGTGCGCCCCAAGAGCCTTCTAAATACGTTAAGGGAGTGACCGTAAAATCTCCACTCATGGCCTGATCAAGCTCAGGCCATGCATCTCCGGCCAATTGCATGGCCAGGCCTTCGTTCAGCCAGGTTGGTAACGCGCCGCTGCTTGCTCCGAAGCGATCATGGAGTAGGGCGTGGACATATTCGTGACGAAGTACACTCGCCAACCACTTTCGATCCGTGGTCGCCCCTTGAGTGGGAATCTGAATGCGTCCAAGAGTGGGGTCATAGAGACCATCGGCCCAAGCCGGGCTCCCGGTCGCCCCTTGAAACGAATCCTTGGCGTGAAGGACGACCATGATCGGCTTCGTGGGGAAATGACTAAACTTTTGTCCAACCTCTCGATAGGCTTCTTCCAGAATCTCTAGCGCTGAGATCCAAGTATCCTGGTTTTCTTCACCGTCGAACTTCACGACAAAGTGCGTGCTACTTTTTGCAGTCATGCGGGATTCAACTGACTGCGTGCGGCGAACTTTTGCCGTGACGGCGGCGAGATAGGAGCGCAATCCTGGATCGTGTCGTGCTCGGTCAGCTGCCTGGTCCAAGTGTTTCGCGGCTTCCTGTAGGTCATCCTGTTCTTGTAACAAGTCGGCCATAGCCAAATGAGGGAATGGTTCTTCTGGGGCCACCTTCATCAATTTCATCAGGAATTCTGCATTCAGCGCGCGGTCCCGCTGTTCCCAATAGGCATGGGCCAGATTCATAAGGATCACGGAATTCGAGTCGTCGAGATCCGCTGCTCGCTTGAACGCTTTGACCGAAGCCCGAGTGCCATTGAGTCGTTCCTGCTGCAATCCGAGATTGTTCCACAGGATTGCGACGAAGGGCTTGGACTTTGCGTTTGACAGGACAGTCGAAGGGAGCTCTTTCAGCTTCGTTTCGGCGAGCGATAAGTTATGTTTTTCAATTTCATCGCGAATGGCTTCCAGCAGGCCTTCATGGGGGGTAGGCGGAACCACGCTGTAATCGAGTACACGAACCGATTTGTCCTCACTTTCGGGCGACCCGCTTCGTGGCGGAGCGGGAGGAGGCGCAACCGGTTCGACGGTTTCTGTGCGCTGCGCTGTCGGTGGCGGCAGGATGGGCTTTAGAAATAGGTTGTAGCCAATCACCAGAGCCAGACCGGCTGCAAGCGGTATCAGAATATGTTTAATGTTGCGACGATACATGAATTGTTGAAATCGAGTGTAGCACCCTACGGAAAAGCGACCAAGCAATCGAGTGAAAGCAGTCGATGGATCCTGATGCGTCGTGTATCTGGTTCATTGAGCACTGAGGGTTGCTGTGCTACGATCCCCTCCCGTATGCCGGCTCCCACTGAATCGAGTCCGCACACGCCGCTTCAGGAGTGGTTGGACCGTATCGCGCGCCCGATCGAGTTTGCGAGCCGAGATGCTGGTGCTCACCTAGGCGCTGTCACAAATCTCAGTTCATTTATCTCGTCACAAGTTTTGTCGGCTCTCCGTCAAGACGTGTACTCCAAGGCTATTGAAGCCCGCCTGATTTCATTGCGGGACCTCTTCGTGGATTTTCAGCCAGCGCTTCCTTTGGATGAGCAACGTCGACGATTACAGGCGGCAAGGTTGCTCATTAAGGCGCTTCGAGCTCTTGATCAAGAGAATCTCATTCCCCAAAAAGATTTGCCAACGCAGGCGTCCAGTCATTCCAAAGTGGCGGGCGTTGGCAGATCCGATCTCTGGAATCTTTCCGTCCAGTTCGTCAGAGGCGTCGGGCCGAAACGCACCAATGTTTTGCAACGATTGCAGATCGCGACGGTGGAGGATGCGCTCTGGA
>CAKKRK010000029.1 GCA_919902665.1 Nitrospiraceae bacterium | reverse complement strand
AGAGATCCCCATCACCCAATGAACCCAACCATAAAATACGACCGTACTTGTTAAGACCCCCCCTATAATGTTCTGAAGATCCCAAATACTCGTATACTTCCACAAACCTTCGTTCAGGCCAAACATGGCAAACGCCACTCCTCTAATGGCAACCAATGCGAGTACTGTTTGCCCAAAGGTATGGAGCTCCCTTCCTGGAATATTACCATCATATCTCAAGGTAAATGCAAAGTAGTTTGCCAGAATGATCAAGGCCACATCAAGAACGACAACAATTGGCTTCCGCCACCTCACAATAAAAGACGACAGGCTCGTCCAAGGAGAGACCAAAGGAGGATCGACAGCAGCTTTGAGTTCAGGATGTGTGAAAACCACTGCCGGAATCCTAGCAATATGCAGCAATGTTTGTATGATAATGGCGAGGTCGAGCCGTAAAGACATATGCCGGATATAGAATTTTGCCAACCGGAGCTTTTCCGGAAGAACTTTGAGCTGATATTCTTCTTCGGGATTTGAGGAATACGCGAGGATCGACGCCTCATCGATGTATCTCAACGAGGCCAAGTCTGTAATCCCAGGACGAACCGTGAGCACCTCGGAAAACTCAGCACGTAGGCATTCAACATACCGTGGAACTTCCGGCCTTGGGCCGACAAAGCTCATGTCACCGATGAGAACATTCCACAACTGGGGCAATTCATCGAGCTTACATTTCCGTAGAATTCGACCAATTCTCGTTATGCGAGAATCTTGTCCAACGGTAAGAGGCAAGCCGGTACCAGGAGCATCCACGGCCATGGTTCTGAATTTCCGTATGGCGAACGGACGAAACCCCTGTCCCACTCGAACCTGACGAAAGATCACCGGGCCCTGCGAGTCCAGCTTGATCAACACGGAGATGATTGCCAGCAGCGGCGCCACGAGAACCAACCCCAGGACGGCCATACTGACATCAAATGTACGTTTCATTACAGTCGGTTCCTCTTGATAAGATCACGAACGGTCTCAATCACACGATTGACCTCGTCCTCCGTCATCTTCGAGTACAACGGCAATGAAACGATTCGTTGGAACGCCGCACTAGCAACAGGGAAATCTTCAGGTCGATAGCCACCCCTCTCCCGATGATAGGGATGCAAATGGAGGGGAATGAAATGCACACTGCAGCCGACACCGGCTTGCTGCAGTTGACGGATAAATTCATCGCGACCGATCTGCAAACGATCCAGACTCAATTGAATGACATACAGATGCCATGCGTGCTGTACGTGAGAAGCGGCTGGAGGGCACGTAATCTCAGGGAGATCTTGGAAACCTTCCTGATAGAGAGCGGCATAGTGCTCACGCCCTTTCAAAAAACGTTCACACTTCTTCAGTTGAGCCAAACCAAGCGCCGCAGCAATATCAGTCAGATTGTACTTGAAACCAGGCGAGAGTATTTCGTAATACCACGAACCTTGCGCAGAGTAGCGATTCCACGCATCCCGACTGAGACCGTGCAAACTCATCATCCGCATCCGAGTAGCCCACTCAGCGTTATTCGTGGTAACCATTCCACCTTCGCCGGTGGTGATATTCTTCGTCGCGTAGAACGAAAAACACGTGGCGTCTGATATCCCGCCGATCATCTTGCCATGATATCGTGCCGGCAAGGCATGGGCGGCATCTTCGATCACGTGTAAATTATGAACCTGTGCGATCTCGTGAATGGGTTTCAGGTCGCATGGATGCCCGGCAAAATGGACGGGGATGATCGCTTTCGTTTTATCTGTGATGGCCTGTTGGATACGATCCGTGTTTAGATTCAGCGTGTCTGGTAGACAATCAATAAGAACTGGTCGCGCTTTGAAGTAGGTCACCACCTCAGCCGTTGCGGCAAAGGTCA
>CAKKRK010000028.1 GCA_919902665.1 Nitrospiraceae bacterium | reverse complement strand
GGAACGACCTCTTTCAGGAAGTGGGTCGGTTGAGCCGGGCTGGGCAGGTGACTATCACGAGAGGGGTCGGCGTATTCATGGTAAAATTGGCACCGGTGAAATAGCACCGACTGACAGCGTAAGCTCCAGGAGCGTTGCAATACCTACAAAATGACCGCCCCCCAGACGCATGGGGCACGTCCTCTGTGCGTACATACTGCACCCTGTCCCGTTTCGTTCCCCTCAATGCCGACAGCAGTCTTCGCCCAGACCGGCAGTGGTGCACTACAAGCTTCAATTCACAGTGTGTCATGACACAGCTACCTCTATAGGTTTTGACACCTCTTCGCGAATCCGAAACCACACAACATACAGCGACGGCAGAAAAATCAGAGTAAGCATGGTTGCCACGGTCAGCCCCCCCATAATCGCAGCAGCCATGGGGCCCCAGAAGACAGTCGAGGCAATGGGCATCATACCCAGAATAGCGGCCACCGCAGTTAACATGATTGGGCGAACACGCAACAGTGTCGCTTCAACAACGGCCGACCAATCAGAGCGACCAGCTTCTTGCTCGACTTGAATTTGGTGCACAAGTATGACCGAGTTGCGCACGATCATGCCGACAAGCGCAATGACTCCCAGCAACGCGACAAACCCCATGGGCTTCTGCACGGCAAGCAGTGCCAGGACAACACCGATGACGCCGAGCGGCGCGACACTGAGAACAAGAACAAGACGGCTGATATTCTGCATTTGAATCATGAGTACTGTGATCATCAGCACAATTGTAATCGGAAAAACTGCAGCGACCGATGCCTGCGATTTCGTGCTCTCCTCAACGCTCCCACCCACGGCTATTTCATACCCCGGAGGAAGCTGCTGTCGCAGGGACGAGAGCGGTGCATGTAGCTGTTCCATGACTGTCGCCGGCATGACGCCGTGTGTAACATCTGCTTGCACCGTAAGCGTCGGCAATCTGCCTCTGCGCCAGATCAGGGGAAAATCCTGCTCGTAATTGACGCTGGCAAGTTCTGACAGCGGCACTGTTTTCCCGTTGGGTAGCGGAATTTCCAGCACTCGCATTCGATCCAATGACATCCGTTCCGTTTCTTGGGCCCTGGCCACAACATTGATCAGGTAAATATCATCGCGAATTTGCGTGGCGGTTTCGCCGGACACCACAATGTTGATCGCCTGTGCCACATCCGATGAGGTGAGGCCTAAGAGCCTCGCCTCATCCTGGTGCACTTGAATTTTGAATTTCTGGATCGGTTCCATCCAGTTGAAATTGATGTTGTTCAAACCAGGATTAGCCGCCAACATACCCGCGACTTTGTCGGCGATGTCACGAACCTTGGCATTTCCTTCTCCGCTGACACGATACTGGATCGGCCACCCGACAGGAGGCCCCAATTCAAGTGGGTAAATACGCCCAATGACTTCTGGGAATTGTTGCTGTAGCGCGTTTTCGAGATACGCCCGTACGCGTTCGCGCGCGTCAAGATCATTCGTGACGACCACTGTTTCGGTGAAAAACTCGTTGTCTAGTTGAACGTCGAGCGGCAAATAGAACCGAACGGCGCCCCGACCGACGTACGAGCTCCAATGGTCGATATCCTTGTGATCGCGAAGAATCCCGTCAAGTCTTTGTGAAACCTTGTCGGCCGCGTAAATCGACGCATCCTGCCTTAGACGCAAATCGACGATCAATTCGGGACGATCGGAGGAAGGGAAAAATTGGTTAGGAACCAACGGTAGCAAGGCCAGCGAAAGACACAATAGGCCACCCGTCACTGCCATTGTTCCCTTTGGATGGCGCAGGCTATAGAGAAGAATGCGATGGAACACACGGTAGGAAACCGCTTGTTCCGCATGTTTATTTTCAAGTTGTGTCGACAGAACCATCGTTCCAATTAAAGGCGAGAACAGCACTGCAACAAGCCACGAAGCCATCAGAGCGACTGCGACGACGACAAAGAGTGAAAAGGTATACTCTCCGGCTCCACTTTGGGCGAACCCGACCGGCACAAAACCAATCATCGTCACAAGCGTCCCGGTTAACATCGGGAACGCCGTGGTCGTGTACGCGAATGTCGCCGAACGCAACGTATCCCAGCCTTGCTCTAGTTTGGTGAGCATGCTTTCAATGGTGATCATGGCATCATCAACCAGTAAACCCAGCGCAATAATGAGCGCGCCAAGCGATATGCGCTGGAGATCAATGCCGAGTACGTCCATCATCACAAAGGCGATCGCCAGAACCAGAGGGATCGACAACATCACAACCAGGCCCGCCCGAACGCCAAGACTAAAAAAACTAATCCCGAGAACGATGGCGATCGCTTCCCATAACGCCTTCATGAACTCGTGTACGGCATGATGAACGACCTTGGGCTGATCAGCGACCAGATGTGTGTCGATCCCAATGGGGAAGGTCGCCGTGATGTGCCGCATCGCCTCCTTGATATTCTGGTCGAGCGCGAGAATATCCCCGGATGATCGCATCGATATGGCCAGCCCGATCGCGTTTCTTCCGTTCGCGCGAAACATGGGTTGCGGAGGATCGACGTACCCGCGGGAAACAGTCGCGATATCGCTCAACCGTAGCATCCTGTTTCCGATGGCAAAATTGATGTTCAGGAAATCCTGTTCTGACAGGAGCTTTCCGGAAACCTGCACCAGGACTCGCTCGTCTTTTGTTTGGATGACCCCTGATGGATTGACGGCGTTTTGTGCTTGGAGTTCCTTCATCAGAGCCATGCGATCAAGTTTCAGCTCGGCGAGGCGCTGCGTGGAAAACTCGATGTAGATCCTTTCGTCCTGCGTACCGATGGTTTCGACTTTGGACACATCGGGGACCTCCAATAAACGCGAGCGCGCCTTCTCGACATAATCGCGTAACTCGCGGTGTGTAAATCCGTCGGCGGTGAAGGCGTAAATGACCCCGAACGTGTCACCGAACTCATCATTGAAGAATGGTCCGATCGTTCCTTGCGGCAATGTCTGCCCGATATCCCCGACTTTCTTTCGTACCTGATACCAAATGCCAGGGACTTCCTGTTTGGAGGAGCTATCCAGCAACGTCACGAAGATCGTCGATTTCCCAGCTGTCGTATAACTTTTCAGGTAATCAAGATGGGGTGTTTCCTGCAGCTTCTTTTCTATGCGGTCCGTCACCTGCCGCATGGTCTCATCTTGCGTGGCTCCCGGCCAGAGCGTCTGCACAACCATGACCCTAATCGTGAACGGCGGATCCTCATTATTCCCCAAATGCATGTACGCATAGGTACCGGCAACCAATATCATCGCCATGAAATAGATCGTCAGTGACTTGTGTCGGATGGCCCATTCGGAGAGATTAGTGCCCGCCACTCTCGTCCTCCAACAACTTGACCTTTTGCCCATCATGGAGCGACTGTGCGCCTGCTGTGACAATTCTGTCCCCAGACAGTAATCCAGACGCGACAAGGACCGCATGTTGATTGTACCGGGCGACGTCTATCTCGCGTTTATGAACCACAGCAGTCTGCGGATCGATGACCCAAACGGCTGGTTGTGTGGCCGCCATCATCAGTGCGGAGAATGGGACTTCAATCAAGGCGCCCGCCTGGAGCCTCAACTTCCCCACCACGGTCGACCCCAAAAACATCCCAGACGGAAGCGTATCGAGGCTGACCTTCACTTGATAGGTTCTCGTCGTGGGGTCGGCCTGAGGGGCTATTTCGCGGACATGACCGATGGTTTTGATGTCGGGATTGTCGGCCAGCCACACATCGACCTCTTGATGAGCCGAAATCCCAGCACGAATGATTTGCGCCGGCATGTCGAACACAGCATCTCGGCCTTTCTGATGCGCCAACGCAAAAATCATTTGCCCCGCTTGGATCACCTCGCCGGGCTCCGCGCCTTTGGATGTAATCACTCCATCGGCATCCGCCTTGAGCTCTGCATACCCTAGCTGAACCTCTGCAGTATCTAATTTCGCGCGCGTCACGTCGACTTGAGCATGCGCGGTCTTCAGGTGCCGCAACGCCTCTTCATACTCTGCCTTCGACACAGCGCTCTCTTTGAGCAAGTTGCCAAAGCGGCTTTCCGCCGCCGCTGATTGATCAAGCACAGCCAGAGCCGCAGTATAATCAGCTCGTGCGGCATTCCGGGCATGTCCTTCCGTTACGGCATCCAGCCGAGCGACGACCTGACCGGCCTTGACCGTATCGCCTACGGTCACCGACCTTTCAATGAGCTTGCCGGACAACCGGAAGGCCAATTTGGTTTCGTCGCGTGCATGTAGTTGTCCCGTCAACGCGATACGTTCGCCGGACATATGTGCTTCGACAACCATACTGCGTACAGGACGCACCTCTTCAGGCTCTGCGTTCTTCTTGCAAGCCATCATTGACAGAATTATTAAAAGCGCCAAAGAGCCACGAGAAAGATTTATGAGGGTTTTGTTTGAGGGTCTCGGTATAGCCATCACATACATCTCTTTGGCATAAGGGGCTGACGAATCTAAGAGATATTGAAGGCGGCACGATACCAAGATCTGAGCTGAGACAGCAAGGCTGCATGGTACCCTCTGTTGAACTGCCAGTCGCACTCTTTCAGAAACCAAGAAACACGGTCCGTGGGGATTCTGTTGAAACGGCGCACATGCCACTTGGCTTGACCCTACACGTTCACAATTCCGTTGATAGGATGACCTATTTACTGACGAACATGTTGCCGTGTTTGATTTATTCAACCCACAGTACATTCAGCGCAACGCATCTGCTGCCTTGCGCTGTCGGATATCGGCTGTCATGAAAGGGATGGTCAGATCGGAGGCGACTTGAAAGGTGAGGATTGAGCCACACCTCAATAAGACATGGCCCTCTTGCAAAAGAATACGAACCGCTCAAGTGATTTGTTATGGGAGAAGAAATGACATGAGTGGAGAGAAAACTACCGGCCCGGCTGCAGATGGACGATAGTCCCGTTTTCGCCACTCGCCCACCCATGCATGGCGTCTGGAAAACTGAGGCCGAAGATCGAGGACGAGGCGATCGATTTCCCCTCGCTCCAGGTGAGACCTGCATCGGTCGTCCGATAGAGCATCCCACGCTCGCCGACGATCCAGCCTTCTTGCGGGCTGGTGAAACGCACCTTCAGCAAATCCGTGAGGCGCGTACAGGTCGTTCCGCAGGGTAAGGTCAGATCAACCCATTTGGCTCCACGGTCCGTCGTCTGAAATAGAGCCCCCGCATTACCGACCGCCCAGCCGGTCGTGGAATCGGTGAAAAAGACATCGAACAAGGTCACCGCGTGCTGCGTTTCTTGCGAAGTCCAGGTGACGCCCCCATCGTCCGTCGAACGGACAGTACCCAAGGCTCCGACAACCGTGCCTTGCTGGTCATTGAGGAAGTGCGCCGCATAGAGCGTTGCCGTCGTGCCGCTCGCCTGTTCCGCCCAATGCTGGCCGCCATCCGCAGTATGAAAGATCGTGCCGCCTCCCCCGACCACCCATCCGATACGTGGAGACGTGAAGTAGACTCCGTACAGTGCCTGCTGAGTATCCAGGTGTTGAGAAAGCCAGGACTCTCCCCCATTCGTCGTGTGGCTCAGAAATCCCCCAGCCCCCGTCACCCATCCTGTCAGGGAGTCGGCAAAAAATACACACGTTAATAAGGCAGATGTTCCACTCACCGCCCGCTTCCATTTCTTCCCGCCATCGGCGGTTTTCAGGATGGTGCCTCCAGTTCCTACCACCCACCCATTCTGGGGTGTACGGAACTGAATACTCATCAAGGTTGATTTTGTGTTACTCGCCTGGCCGGTGACGAAATTGCTGGAGTCTGTGCTCCCGGCTGATTGAGGAAGCAGAACAAGCATACCGAGCAGGAGAACAAGTGGCGCGACACTGTTCCAAGGATGAGCACGACGGAAAGGGAACCACATCAGCATTATTGATTGGTACTCGCATCAGGTCTATTGTTATTCCAGTAGCCTGTGTCGGGAAGCCCTGTTGCTTCGATGGTAAACGGTCCGGCTTCAAGCGTGATCCACTTCTTCGGTGAACAACACGTTCCATCAAGCAGCAGATCCCATGATCCCCGGCGCACGACCAACGGGCCGGTCGCCAGATTATCAAAAAACTCACCCCTCTTCCCGATTCCGTAGAGGTTGCGGTGCGGGACCTTCACGACGATCTCCTCATCGGTCCATGATTGAACCAGCGCGGCGGCGCCGTTAAACAACACTTCAGTCCGCGAGACGTTGGAGATGACATTTTGACTTTCGCCTGGTTCGTTGATTTCGACATCAGCTCGCCGCTTGTAGGCTTTCTGATTCAATCCTAAATCAGCATGTTCAGCGGTTTTGAGAAACGTTCCGAACCCCCGGCCTTTAATGGTCACCGTGGCATCCAACCCGGCAGCCTGAGGGGCATACGACTCAATAACCGGCGTCACGAGCGTGAAGTCCCCGGCCTCGATGGCGAGGGTACCCCGCTCGGCACAACAGAGCCCGCCGATGTTCGGCGTGTTGGCACTCCGATGAATAATGACCTTGCCGCTTTTCGCGCTGAACGGTACCCACACATCGATCCGGTCGTCGTTCCAGCGATAGATCACCGCTGGCACCCCGCCGATTTCGACGCGATTCTCACCAGTATTGAAATCCATGAAGTTGTAGGGCGTCGCCCCGCCCTCTGAGTAAAACCCAAAGTGCTCACCGTTAATACGCAACAAGGTCCCAATGGGCGCGCTGGCAGGACTCATGGAAATGACGCGAGGAACGTGAACCGTAAACGGTGCGAGCACCCGTTCTCGTCCTTGATATTTCAGCACAAGCGGACCCGATTCTGCATCGAGCGGGACATGGAAGACAATGATGTCGTCTTTCCATTGATCGATGGTCACCGGCCGTCCCCCGATCAGGATCGCATCATCCATCAGCTCTTTGGTATTCCCAAACCCCTGGCCGAACAAGACCACTTTCGTACCAACCGGTCCACTGACCGGGTCCACTCGAATGGACGGAATCAGGGTCAGCGGAACGGCATTGCTCACGGCATACTCGACCGGAGCACAACATGATCCGTCCGGAAGCGGATCAGAAGAGGCCAGTCGGACCACGACATCCCCGCTCACCGCGTTCGTCGGAATTTCAAGCTCGATCTTGTCGTCTCTCCACCGCTTGGGACGCACCACCACCCCGCCAACCAGCACATCATTGACACCGAACATGGTATTCGGATCGCGCGCGCCAGCCGAGAGACCAAAATGATGACCGGTGATCTGAAGAGTCATCCCCCGTTCCGCTTCCGTCGGCGTGATGGTCTCGATCCGTGGCATCTCGAGATTCACAAATCCGGCGAGCAATTTCTTCTTTCCGATCAGCACCTCGACAAACCCGCTGGTCGCCTTGAAGGGAACCTTGACCTCGATCACTTCCCGGTCCCATCGCTGGACCAACGCCGATACCCCATTCACAGTGACCCTATTGAATTGGGTCGACTTGAACGTGCCAAATCCTTTTCCGCTTAGCACCAATGTCGCGCCAGGCGTCACAGACCGAGTGGACAGCTCAATACCCGTCTTCCCGGCATGCGAGAGAGAGATCGTTCCCCCAACAGGGATGACACACGAGAGAAAGAGTACCGTGATGACAACTCTATTCATGGATCGCCTATTGGGAAGGAGGTAGACAAGCTTGGGACCACATCAAAGGCATAACCGACTTTAACAAGCGTTTTTTTTAAGAGTCAAGTGTGCGCGGCGGGATGCTGGGCAGTGGAATCTGTCGTCGTGGAGAACGCATCGACGGCCTGGCCTCGCTGGTCTTTGACATAGACGCTGCCTTTCAAGGCCTTGGCTCGTTTCTTCAGTTCTGAGGCAATTTTGCTCACGTCGCCGGGATGAGCAATGTGGGACTGCTCATTGGTGACGACGGCAATTGAAAGACTCATGATCGGAAACTGTTCTTTATTTCCCCGACGATCTACAGAATCGATGTAGCCCTTGAGGCGGTCTTCACGGTCGTAGAAATCAGGAATCACGAGATCAAATCGTTTGATGACGGTTTGGCAGATCGCATCGATGGTCTGCGGCCGGCTCATGAAAACAAAGTCGTCTCCCCCGACATGGCCGACAAACCCTTCCGGGCCGGCCAGTTCTCCCACCACCGTCGTGAGGATGCGACAAGCCACGATGAGCACTTCGTCTCCACGTCCATAGCCGTAACGATCGTTGAAAGACTTGAAATTGTCGATATCGACGTAGGCGAGCGCAAAGGGCTGTTTGCTCTGAATCCTGGAGGTGGTTTCAAACAGGATGGTGGTATTACCCGGGAGGCGGGTGAGAGGATTCGCATCGAGCGAACGGGTCAGACGACTGAGACAGAGGCGTATGCGATGCACGACGTCTTCCACACGATAGGGGATCGTGATGAAATCGTCCACTCCCAATGCACTCCAGTCAATATCGTTGAGTCGGCAGTCCCGGACGAAGACGATGAGAGGCAGGCGACCCAGGAACGCATCGAGCTTGAGATTTCGTGTGAGTGTTTCCACGGAATGGCCCCCGGTTCCTTCGGCAGCCAGAATGAGACAAGGTGGATCGTGGACAAGTTCATGCAGCGCGAGATCGGGTAGATTACCTTCCACGACCTGGAAACCGGCCTTCTCCAATGCGGCGGTCATAGTTAGGGCAGGAGTGAGCTCGTGGTGGAGGAGCAGAATTCTCCGGCCTGCCGTGGAGGGGTTCATAGATAGTCGTCAATGGTCGAGAACTCGTTTGCTGCCTTGTCGATGCATTCCGCCAGCTGCGGCTCATCGAGTCCGACCATATCCCAGGCGGCCCTCGACAGAGGTGGAATCAGATCATCTCCCGGGTTTCCACAGGCCAGCCCTTTGACCAGGATATCGGCCACATGGACGATAGCCGTGTGCAGCATGGCTTCCTTAGCGAGGGTCGGATCATGGTGGAAGAGGATCGGCTCGCGAAGCGAGACCGGCAAATGCCAAGCATTCGCTAGGCAGCCCCCGATATCCGCATGAGAGAGGCCCGTGAGCTCCTGCTCCACTTCAAAGAGTGAACGGTCGGCTCTGGTTTTCAAAGCGTCTTTGATACTATCCCCCACATCAGGCCATTTAACGTAGAGCACGACTTTCCCAATGTCATGAAGCAAGCCTGAGACAAAAAGTTCTTCAGGATTCTTGATCTCCAGCCTGGTTGCCAGGAGATTGGCGGTAATGGCCACGCCCAGGGAATGTCGCCACAACTGATCCATGCCGGCCTCTTTCATGATACTAAGAGCCGAGGCACAGAGCGTCAGCCCCTTGACCACATTAAACCCCAACACGATCACGGCGTGGGTGACCGAGCTGATGCGGGAGGGAAACCCGTAAAACGGTGAGTTGGCGAGTCTCAGAACTTTGGCCGCGAGCACCTGATCCTTTTCGATGATGGAGCCGATCTCCTCAGTCGAGACAGTTGGACGACCGATCATGGCGGCAAGCCGTTGCACGACATGAGGAAGTGTGGGAAGGTCCCCGAGCTTCTCAATCCTATTGCGCAGGTCTGTTGGATTGAAGGTGGTCATGTTGCCTGAGGCCCCTCGGTCACGGATGCCATGCCATGGGTGGCACGCACATGCGTGCGGAGAGTCCGGAGAATCAGTTGCTGAATGGGATCTTGAACGACCTGCCGAAACCGATGCTCAAGTTCGGCTTCCAATTCCGCCAGGGTCTTTCCACCGGAATCTAGGGCATCGCCCTCCACATAGACCGACGTCAACTCCATCTGTCGAAGCCGTTCGATCATAGCGGCATCCAAGATCGTTCCAGCCGCCACAATGGGGAGTCCATTGGCATTCACCACCGGTTTTGCCAAAACCATGTCCGGCAACAGCTCATAGGGTACCACTCGCCTCATGAATCTTGGTCTCCTGACATTCTGTTCACTCCTCAAGCGGTTGTGTGTCGTTTGACGGAACGAATGGGGCAGAAGCATCTGCCGACCGTCATATTCTTATCGGACTCACGGCATTATTTCTAAAGGGTTTCTTCGATTGAGGTGATCCGTTGCCAGAAGGGGGAGCAGCGAGATGTGCACTGGTGCAACGAGGGAATAGATGAAAATGAGCGTGCCCATAAAACCGACTATCACGCGCGGGCGGAGCCGACAGCAGGACTACTTGGCGAGTTCCACGATCAATTCGATTTCGACGGGAGCCTGGCGGGGAAGTTCAGCGGCACCGACGGCAACACGAGCATGTCGGCCTGCGTCTCCGAATAGCGACACGAGCAAGTCTGATGCGCCGTTAAGCACTTGCGGTTGATCCGTAAACCCAGGTGCAGATGCGATATGGCCGACCATTTTGACGATCCGCTTCACGCGATCGAGAGAACCGGCTTCCTGTCGAATGATACTTAATCCATTCAGCACGGCCACTCGTGCGGCTTCCATCCCCTGATCGATAGACAGATTCTGCCCAAGCTTGCCGGTCATGATGAGCTGCCCATCGCGCGAGGGTAACACACCGGAGAGAAACAACAAGTCACCCGTCCTGACGACCGGCACATAGTTAGCAACGGGCTTTGGAGGAGCCGGCAATTCAAGACCCAGCTGTGTTAACTTCTGTTCATACGACATCGCTCGCCCCCTGCTCCTCACCCATTGCTATTACCCTAGTCTGAGCGCATCCAAGAAACTCTCACCAACCGGCAATCGTTCGGCTTGAAGTGCCTCCACAATGGTCTGCCCGACATCGGCGGCGGTTGATCGACTTCCCAAATCGACGCCTTGGGCCAACTTGGGGCCGGTCACGAAGACCGGCACATATTCTCGAGTGGAGGTCCGTCCCGGTAATGAGAAATCTCGTCCATGATCACCCGTTACGATCACCATATCGCCGAGGCGCAACTTCTCGAACAAATCTGGAAGGCGGCGATCACATTCGTGCAGGGCGGTGGCCGACTGTCCAGCATCTTCCGACAGCAGATCCAGACTGGCACAGATGAGACCGCGAGGCATCTTATTCAACATGCCGATCACTTCATCCACCGCCACCATCGCCGAGGCTACCGGGAGGGCCTTGGTAAACCCGCGCCCGCTGAAGAGGTCATAGATCTTTCCGACTCCCATCGCGATCTGGCCGGAACGATTCAAGACATCCAACATCGTCACACCCGGTGGTTCGCTCACATAGTCCTTTCGTCCGACTTGAGGCCGAAGCACATCATGCCCACCGATGACCGGCTGCCCGACGACACGAATGAGCATCCCCGCATCCTTCACCGCTTTCCGAATCTCGCGACAGCGTTGTTGGAATTCCACCGGTGTCATGAGTGATTCATGCATGGCAACAAAACACGTATTCCATCCGTCCGTCCATAGAATAGGCGCTCCGGTCGCCATATGCTCCATACTATGTCGGCGAAGCATCACCCCCATGGGCGAGAGACCTCGGCCGATCGACTTTCTGCCTAAGAGCTGTTCCACGACATCAACGATCTTGGTGGGGACGCCAGAGCTGCAGACCTTCGCGGCTTCTTTCTGAATCACCCCACTGATTTCCCAGTATCCGACAACTGAATCTTTACCCGGCGAGGAAAATCCCAGCCGGCCAAAAGATCCGTTCGGCTGGACCATGGTCCGTACGCCCTTGATCGGAGCAATCTGCCCTAGACCCAACATCTCCAAATTGGGCACACTTAGGCCATCGACCGTCTCAGCCAGATGCATGAGGGTGTTTGCATCAGCATCGCCATAGTCGACCGCATCGGGTAACGCCCCGATTCCCAACCCATCGATAACGAGAAGAATGACTCGTTTGATCATCCGTGCACTATACTCAATTCACCGTAGGCCTGACATAGGGGTGTATGGGACAGACAGCCAGGTCCAGAAGGACCTAGGCGAGAGATATCCTATTGTTAGGCCGGACAATCCCCCCGAGAGCAGAGGAATCCACCGCCTATCTTTCATGGTGCTATGTGCGTTTGTGGATTGCCGTCCGCCACTCGTCGAGGATTTTGAGACTGGCACTGGTTCCGATTCTATCAGCTCCGGCCTCGAGCATCGCCAGCGTGGTCTTCCAATCACGAATGCCACCCGACGCCTTCACCTTCACCCGTCCTGCGACCGTCTCCTTCAGAAGTCGGACATCGTCGACCGTAGCACCGGCGGCACCAAATCCGGTCGAGGTCTTCACATAATCCGCTCCGGCTTCGATGACTAAATGACACGCCGTCCGTTTCTCCTGCTGCGTCAAATAGCACGTTTCGAGAATGACTTTATGCTCGACGTTCGGGGTCGCCTTCACGACTTCTGCAATATCCGTCCGCACATAGTCGTGATCGCCTGATTTCAGTCGGCTAACGTTCAGAACCATGTCCAAAACCTGCGCACCGTGAGCCACTGCGTCAACCGCTTCAGCCACTTTAGTCTGTGTGCTATGACCCCCTAATGGAAAGCCGATGGGGATGCCGACGCGAATGCTGGTGCCAGCCACCGTCGCCACCGCCTCATCAATGTAGCAGGGTGGAACAAAAATCACCGTGAACCCGTTCGCGTTCGCCTCTTCGCACAACCGAAGCACCTCGACTTTCGTCGCGTCCGGCCTCAATACCGTATGGTCGATCAGCGCCGAGAGATTCCATTCTGACATCGTTTACGAAACTCCTTCTTCGTCGTGTGTCTGTCTGCCATTGGGGGACATCAAGGTCTGCGAACGATTGCCTCGTCGGAAGGGACGCTTCTGGTACTTTTCCACCGCTCTATTGTGTTCCACGAGTGTCGCGGAAAACTGATGCGTTCCGTCGTTCTTCGAGACAAAATAGAGATATGCGGACGGTACCGGATACAGGGCGGCACGGATTGACTGTGCCCCAGGATTGGCAATTGGCCCGGGCGGCAAACCGGCCCATCGATACGTATTGTACGGACTGGGATGGGACAAATCTTTTTTGTGAAGGTTTCCATCGAAATTCGGCAAGCCGTAGATGACGGTTGGATCGCTCTGCAGCGGAATGCGTTTCTTCAGCCGATTATGAAAAACGGACGAGATGTGTGGGCGTTCTTCTCCCGCACCAGTTTCTTTTTCGATCACTGACGCCAAGGTCAACACTTCATGGACCGTCAAGTGAATGTCTTTGGCCCGCACCTGCCATTCTTGGGTCATCACCTGGCCAAGCTGGTCGACCATGACTCGCATGACCTCTTTGGCGGTTGTCGGACGAGTCAATCGATACGTATCGGGATAGAGATACCCTTCTACCGTTTCAGCTGAGATCCCAAGAGTCTTCAGAAAGGACTTGTCAGTGGCCAATCTGACAAACTCCGCACGATCCGTAATCCGGCGCTCAGCGAGCACATCCGCGACTTGATTGAATGTATAACCCTCGGGAATCGTGACGGGATGAAGGACCACTTGGCCAAGTACCAGCTTCGAAAGAATGTCCGCCGGAGCCATGGCCGCATTGAGCTCATATTCTCCGGGATGAATTTTTCGGTCGGCTTCCTGGGCCTTCCCCAGCAGCAGAAAGGCGGAACGGCTCCTGATCAGCTGCTCCCGCTCCAGTAACGCCGCAGCTTGTTGAAACGTCGCGCCTTCGGGAATGACCACAACTTTCTGTGGAGCACGATCCGAATCGGACACGACCGGCGCCTCAGCCCATCGAATCATCTGGTACCCGGCCAATCCGGTGAGTACGACGATCACGAGGACCACGATGAGGATGAGACGAAGCGTCATAGGCTGAACTGTCTTGGAGAGACTCCCCCCACTCTTCTACGATCTCCTCCGCAGAGGTATGACCATCGTGAGTCTTCGCGGGAGTTTGAGACTCAAGGTAACTCTGCAGCAAAATTGCGGCGGCCACACGATCGATCACTCCTTTGCGCTTCCTGCGACTGACATCGGCGGCAATCAAGAGGTCCTCCGCTGACCTCGTCGTCATCCGTTCGTCCCACGTCACGATCGAAACCGAAAGGGCCTCTCCTAAATGGGCGATGAACTCGTGAACCGCTTGTACCGCCGGCCCTTCTTCACCATTGAGCCGCAACGGCAGCCCAATCAAAACTTCCTTGGCCTCATGTTCCTGCACCAACTGTTCGATGTGGGCGAGATCGCGCACGAGCGTCCGACGCTCAATCGTCTCTAATGGCTGTGCCGTCCAGCCTAATTCGTCACTGAGCGCGACGCCGATTCGTTTGGTACCGTAATCGAGCGCAAGAATTCGGCTAGGCATGATTCTACCGCTGGAGAGTGGTTTCAACCAGGCTAAAAACCTTTTCCAACGCCGCGTCGAGCTTGGCCGGATCCTTTCCCCCAGCCTGAGCCATTTCTGGCCGGCCGCCTCCGGTTCCACCCACCTCAGTGGCCATAACCTTGATGAGCTCACCGGCTTTGATCGTCCCAATCAAGTCTTTCGTCACCACAACCAGCAACGAGACCTTGTCGCCGCCGGTCGCTGCGCCCAGTGCAATGACACCGCTTTTCATCTTGTCCCGGAGCTGATCCGCCAACGCGCGCATACCGTTCCCATCCAGGCCATCCGTCCGCTGCACGTGCACCGCCACCCCGGCAACTGTCCTGGCAGTCGAGGCGATTGCGGCGCCGCTGGCCATTTTCAATTTCAACTCGTCCAGTTCCCGCTCCTTGTCCTTCAGCTGTGTCATCAGCTTGCGGGTCTTGGCGACCAGCTCGGACTGCCCCGCCTTCAACAGATCTGACAACTCGCGAACATCGGCTTCCAGTTTCTTCATGAGGACATACGCACCGCTGCCCGTCTGCGCTTCGATCCGGCGCACCCCGGCCGCCACGCCCCCTTCTGAGACAATGCGGAAAAGTCCGATGTCACCCGTCTGTCGGCAATGGGTACCACCGCACAATTCTTTGCTGAACGACTCCACAGTCACCACGCGTACCTGTTCACCGTACTTGTCGCCAAAGAACGCCAGGGCGCCGTTCGCCACAGCCTCCTGAATACTCATCACCTGAGTGCGTACCGTCTCGTTCTTGCGAATTTCTTCATTCACCGTCGATTCAATGTCGTCGATGTCGCGGGACGACAGCGGTCGAAAATGAGCAAAGTCAAACCGAAGACGGTTGGGTCCGACCAGCGATCCATACTGCTTCACATGCGGCCCCAGTAAATCACGCAGAGCCGCATGGACAAGATGCGTCGCCGTATGATTGCGCGCGGCATCCAGACGCATGGACGCATGCACCGTCATATGCAGGCGCTCACCTTCTCGGATACACCCCTTGCGAACCGTTCCCTTGTGCAAGACGACCGTCGGCGCCGGCCTCGTCGTCTCCTTGATATCGACCACCCCTTCAGGACCCGTCAAGATTCCTTGATCTCCGACCTGCCCACCGCCTTCGGCATAGAAGGGCGTGAGATCCAGCGCCAGCTCAACCGTCTCCCCTTCGACGGCTTCCTTCACCAGCTGCTCGCCTTTCAGAATCGCTCGCAAGACGCCGTCGCTTTCCAGATGCTCATAGCCCACGAATGTCGTCGCCCCGATCCGCTTGGCCAGCTCCGCGACAGCCGGCCTGGCCGTTTCCTGTTCAAATCCACCGGTCTTGCGCGCGCGAGTCCGCTGCTCGTCGATTGCCGCATTAAAACCAAGTTCATCGACCGTCATGCTCTGTTCCCGGCAGGCCTCGGTGATCAAGTCCATGGGGAACCCGTAGGTGTCATAGAGTTTGAAGACGTCGTCCCCTGCCAAAACCGTTTGTCTCGCCGCCTTCGCCCGCTCGATCATGTCGTTCAAAATCGGCAAGCCCTGGTCGAGCGTCGCGATAAACCGCTCCTCTTCGCCTTTCGTCGCTTCGGCGATCGTGCCGGATGCCGCGCGCACTTCCGAGTAGGTGGCGGCCATCTGGTCCACGACAGTCGCACTGAGTTCGTGCAGAAAGGGCTCGACAATGCCGAGCAGTCGGCCATGACGGGCCGCGCGGCGCAGGATCCGACGCAACACATACCCGCGCCCTTCGTTCGACGGCAGGATGCCATCCGTCATCAAAAACGTAATGGCGCGCAAATGGTCCGCGATCACGCGCATCGACCGGTCCGAGGAATCCTGCTTGCCGTACTCGGTACCGGCCCGTCTGGCGATCGTCGCAAGCAGCGGCGCAAAGAGATCGCTGTCGTAATTGCTCGAGACACCCTGGGCCACGGCGACTAACCGCTCGAGCCCCATCCCCGTGTCGATACTTGGTTTCGGCAATGGGTGGAGCGTTCCAGAGGCATCACGGTTGTACTGCATGAAGACGAGATTCCAGATCTCGATCACCCGGTCGCCCTCGCTGTTCGGACGGTCTTCGCCTGGTACGGATGGGCCCTGGTCGAAGTGAATTTCCGAGCAGGGGCCGCAGGGACCGGTGTCTGCCATTTGCCAGAAGTTGTCTTTTTCGCCACACCGAACGATGCGCGACGGCGAGACGCCGATCTTCTTCCAGAGCTTCTCCGCATCGTCGTCCTCACGAAAGATCGTCACCCACATCCGATCTTTCTGCAGCCCGACCGTCTGCGTCAGAAACTCCCATCCGAATCGGATGGCATCATCTTTGAAGTAATCGCCAAACGAAAAGTTGCCGAGCATCTCGAAGAACGTGTGGTGCCGCCTGGTATACCCCACGTTTTCAAGATCGTTGTGTTTGCCGCCGGCGCGAAGGCACTTTTGCACTGTCACAGCTCGTGTATAGGGACGGGGTTCTTCTCCGAGGAAGACCCGTTTGAATTGATTCATCCCGGCGTTGGTAAAGAGCAGCGTCGGGTCCGCCTGGGGAATCAAGGCTGAGCTGGGCACCGCCTGATGGCCATGCTGTTCAAAATACCGGATAAACGATTGCCTAAGTTCCTGCGCACTCTGCGTCATGAGTCTCATCCTTCATCGCTACTGCAAGCGACCATCACAATACGATCAATCGTCTCTTCGTCGAAACCCCGCTGACGTAGGAGACGCACCGATTGCGCCGGTGTCAACCGGCTACCATGGCGCTGCCTGGCGTTCAGCGCTCGACGAGCCATTTGTTCTTCCCCCACCTCGCGAAACACGTCGGCGGTCACCCGATCCGCCACCGTCTCGTCGATTCCCTTGGCCTGCAACTCCGCCTTGATCCGCGCTAGTCCCATCGGCCGAGAGACCAGCCTCCGTTCCACCCATCGCTGGGCATAGGCAGAATCATTGAGATAGTGGAGCGCGGACAATCGACGAATCGTGTGCCGAATCTGACCGGGCAGGGCTCCTTTGGATCGGAGAAATTGTTCGACCTGCGCCACGGTACGATCGCAACGGGCGAGAAATCGAATCGCGAGTGGCATCCATCCATCTGCCGAGGATTGCCCAGTCTGATCAAGCCTGGCCACTCGCGTACCGCTACCGATGGGCCCGTTTGTCCTCGCTGCGGGCCGCAGGCTTCTCTTCTTTGGCCTCAGCTTTAGTCTCAGCTTTTTTCTCGCCCCGAGCCGGGACGCCAGCCACTTCTCGGAGTTTCATTTCGACCTCATGTGCCGCTGCAACATTGGCCTTGAGAAAATCTCGGGCGGCATCACGCCCCTGGCCGACTCGCTCTCCCTTGTAGGAATACCAGGCACCAGATTTCTCGATGATCTTCTTGTCGACACCCATATCTACCAATTCGCCGACCTTGGAAATACCCTCGGCGAACATGATGTCAAACTCGGCCTGGCGAAACGGTGGCGCCATCTTGTTTTTCACCACCTTCACACGAACGCGGCTGCCCATCACATCCTGGCCTTCTTTGATCGATTCGATTCGGCGGATATCCAAGCGAACGGACGAATAGAACTTGAGCGCGTTGCCGCCGGTGGTCGTTTCCGGATTCCCGAACATCACGCCGAGCTTCATACGAATTTGATTGATGAAGATCACCGTCGTCAGCGACTTCGCAATCGCCGCGGTGAGCTTTCGTAAGGCCTGTGACATAAGCCTGGCCTGAAGCCCCATGTGGGCATCACCCATTTCGCCCTCGATTTCCGCACGAGGCGTCAACGCTGCGACCGAATCAACCACGATCAAATCAATCGCACCGCTTCGCACTAAGGTTTCGGCGATCTCCAAGGCCTGCTCACCCGTGTCCGGTTGCGACACCAGCAGATCATCAGCCTGCACGCCCAGCTTCTTGGCATAGGTCACATCCAATGCATGTTCGGCATCGATAAACGCGGCAACCCCTCCTGTTTTCTGCACCTCGGCGATACAGTGCAGCGTCAACGTCGTCTTTCCGGATGCCTCTGGACCAAAGATCTCAATCACCCGTCCTCGTGGAAGCCCACCGACCCCGAGAGCGATGTCGAGTCCGAGCGAGCCTGTGGAAATCGCTGGCACGTCGACTTTCTCCTCGGCCCCCAGCTTCATGATGGCGCCCTTCCCATACTGCTTCTCAATCTGGGACAGAGCTAAGTCGAGCGCGCGCTTCTTGTCGTCTTTTTCAGACATGCGAATCTCCTACAAGATGAGAGGAAAGAATCCGGTCGATTATACCCAAGCTACGTGGCAAAACCTAGCCTCATCTCATCAAAGAGAAGTGAGACACACTGTGCGAAGCAGGCCAACCCGATACGCAATAAAGGCGAAATCAATAGCGGGAAACTGCCTGAGGTGATTCATTTATGGGAAGTCGAAATCTTGCGGGGACGCCTCATGCGCGGCGATGATCACACCGACAAAAAAGAATTACGAACCTCTCCTCGTATTCCATTGGACTGCCGCCTGTTCTTTTCAAGCACTGAACTGGTAGAGGCTGATGCGACACTCCTCGATCTGTCTAGCACTGGCTGTGCAGCTGAGTCCGAGACCACCGTCCGAACCGACATGAACCTCGACCTGTGGATCTTTTCCCCAAACTATAAATGGCGCATGCACATTAACCATGCTGTCGTCCGGTGGGTCCGAGGACAGGTGTTCGGAGTGGAGTTCCTGAATCTGCGGCCAGTCCAGCGGAAGCGATTGCGCCAGCTGGTCGAGAAGTTCAGAGTGCAGTAACTAATCGCAACGACGAGACCATGTCTCACTGGTTCCAGTGCCACCCGTAAACCGGCTTTCCCAAATCGATCCACCTAAGTGTCTGGGACGAACACCGGATCCGCCCCCTTCAATCATCCTCGAAATCGCGCTCTGCCCCCTATCATTTTGCTGGCCACGACATCTCAGCTCCCTGCCTCCATGCACACATTCCTGAAAGCCGCCAACTTCTTCCGCGCGATCCAGCCCAGCATGCATCACCGTCAAGAGCCAGATGATGTGCTCGCTACACAACAGTCTAACTAGCCTTGCGCCTTAGTTCTTGTCCATCTACAATACCAATCCTAAGTCATCCTTCCTGTCTACTTCTGCTGTTTCAAAAGGTCGGGCTACATGGATAGTCTGACGTTTATTTCACAAGTGATAGACAGTCTCGCGTGGCCGGTCGCATTCCTCATTGCGCTGTGGAAGTTCAAGAACAACGTATCAGAACTACTCAGCAGAATCACAAAGGCGAAAGGAAAAGGGAAAGAATGGGAAATCGACTTTGGTGAACGCATTGAGGAAGTGGCCCAGAACGCTGAACAAGCCTTGCCCGAAAAACCTGCTACGTTGGAAATACGAGTCAGCGATACTGCTCGGGTCGGAACAGCAGAAGAAACCGACATTGTCATGCCAATCACACCTATTCTCCATAAAGAAAAGATGATCCAAGCGTCACAGGAGAGGTTTCTCAAATTGGCAGAACTGCATCCGGCTGCGGCTATGCTCGACTCCTGGCTTGATCTTGAGACGGAGCTGCGAACCGCGGCCACTAAACACGGGATTTCGGACAGCGAGAAGCTACCTACGAGTCGGATTGCTCAAGAGCTACGCAAGCTAGAGCTATGGGATGACGCTACCTTCCGCATCTTCTCAGAACTACGAAACCTACGGAACAAGGTAGTGCATACTCGATCAGGAGCCATCACGCCAACGCATGCCCTGGAGTTCGATATGTTAATTCGACGATTGATTACGAAGCTGAGAACGTCCAATTAAGGAGAGTACTGACCGGCAAGAGCATCGCCGCTCCTGTTACCAGGGTTGATGGGAAGTTCAAGAAGGTTCCGAAGGTGAGGCAATACAGAAGACGTTTCCCATCAATAGACTTAGTCGAGTCCTCCAACGTTACGTTCCGTAGAAGTGACAGGGAAATCGGGAATCTTTTCTAATTACTCCGCTCCTAGCACACACGTCACCTAACCACGAGCCAGTCTATTTGACGGCACCCCACCTATCACTGTATTCTAAAGACCAGAATTCTGGTCTTTCACACATGAGGTCTCCTATGGCAAAAACCTTGTCGTTATCCGAAGTGAAAACCCGCCTCCCTGAACTCGTGGCGGGAGTCCAGGAGCGTGAAGAGGAAGTCATCGTCACAAAAAATGGCCGGCCGGCGGCGATTTTGATCAATATCGATGAATATACCCGTCTCAAAGAGACCTTGGATGTCCTGAGCGATCCGGGACTCATGAGCCAGATTGCCGAGAGCCGGGCCTTTTACAAAACGAAACGCAACGGGCTCTCGTTTGAAGACGTGTTCGGCGAGCCTCTCGTGCCCATCAAGAAGCGCCGCACAGCGTGATCCCCTTCCGACCAGACATCCCTCCGCATGTGGCAGATGTGATCCGATCACTCCATCCCGATCTCAAGCGACTGATCAAATCAGCCATTCGCGCCATTGCCGCGAATCCCGAATGTGGAGAACCACTCAAACGGGAACTCGACGGGTTACGAAAGTATCGCGTTCGCCGTTTTTGCATCGTCTACGCAGTCGATCACAAGAGACGAGTCATCCGCCTCATGGCCGTGGGACACCGCCAATCTGTGTATGAGGAGCTGACCGAGCGGCTTCGCCGAAAGACCTGAAGAGTCACCAGCCATCAGTTGACTCTCTCCCCATCTCACTTATAAATTCTCCCACTCACGATTCACTCATTCCGCGAAGGAACACCCATGCCGACATTGTTGACGCCGCTTCAAGTTGGAGAGCTCCTCTTGCCCAACCGTATCGTCATGGCTCCCCTCACTCGTGTGCGAGCCGGGTCCACCCACATCCCCAACGACATGATGGTGGACTACTACTCGCAACGTGCATCGAGTGGCCTCATCATGACGGAGTGCACGATGGTCGATGCCCACGCCTGCGCCTTCATGGGGGAAGGCGGCATCTATAGTCCCGCACACGTGGCCGGTTGGAAACGCGTGACGGATGCGGTCCATGCGAAGGGTGGCCATATCATCATGCAGATCTGGCATCCTGGTCGAGCCGCACATTCGTTATTGAACGATGGCGAGCAGCCGGTCTCTAGCAGCGCCAAGGCAATCCGCCATGAGATGACCAATACCCCACAGGGTGCCAAGCCCTATGAAATCCCTCGGGCGCTCCGCACTGACGAAATCCCACGCTATGTGGAGATGTTCAAATCTGCTGCGCAGAACGCACGGCTAGCCGGATTTGATGGAGTGCAAATCCATGGTGCGCACGGCTATCTAATCGATAACTTTCTGCGCGACGGCGTGAATGCGCGCACGGATACCTACGGAGGCTCTGTTCCCGACCGTGCTCGATTCCTACTGGAAGTAACTGATGCCGCCATCGGCGTTTGGGGCGCCAGGCGTGTCGCCGTGCGTATCTCACCGCTAGTCCCCTTCAATGACATGGTGGAGAGTCAGCCTGAAGCTCTGGTGACCTATGTCGCACAGGAATTAAATCGGCGTGCGATCGCGTTTCTGGAAATTCGGCACGAAAACCACGCATTGCCTGAAGAGCTAGCCATCTTGGCAATCGCCCGCAAACATTTCCAGGGGGCATTGATGACCAACGGAAGCTATACCCGTGAGACCGGCGAATCGACGATTGCAAGTGGAGCAGCTGATGCGATTGTCTACGGACGGCCGCACATCGCGAATCCGGATCTGGTCGAACGCTTTGCCAAACAGGCTCCACTCAACGACGTCAACTACGATCGCCTCTACGGAGGTGGCTCAGACGGTTACAGCGACTACCCGGCATTGGCCAGATGACACTCAATCACTTCCATGGAACCTAGTTTGTGTATCGGCGTGCCAGGCTCTCCGCAATGGCATGAAAGACTGGAAGGACGCCATTGGATCGGTTCATAATCCCCGGCACCTACTCGCACCAAATTGGAGACTGACATGATCTCGCGATGGATAAGACTCTGCGTCCTCTGTGCCCTGCTGCCGCTGCTCCTGGCCATGCGCCCCGTAGATGAGAAACTTCTGATCGCCGCAAGAGATGGCAATCTCACCCAGATCAAGACCCTGTTTGACGAAGGAGCGAACGTCCAAGCTGCTAATGAGCAGGGAACGACCGCACTCCATGCCGCTGCCTGGAATGGGCATCGCGACGTGGTCACGCTCTTGCTGCGTAAAGCCGCTCCGGTCAATCACGCCACCAGCGACGGAGCCACCCCGCTCTACATTGCGGCACAGAATGGTCATTCGGCAGTGGCCGCGCTCTTGCTGAATAACGGAGCAGCGGTGAATCAGGCCACCAACATCGGTGTGACGCCACTGTTCATCGCCGCACAGAACGGCCATCGAGAGATCGCGGCGCTTTTACTCCAACACAAAGCCGACGCGAATCACGTTGCGGAAGACGGTGTCACACCACTGTTCATCGCCGCGCAGAAAGGCCATCACGGCGTGATCGGGTTGCTTCTTCAACAGGGAGCCGCCGTGAATCTGACCTTGCCTGATGGCTCGACGCCACTCTTCGTCGCAGCCCAGCATGGTCATGTTGCAACCGTGTCGCTCCTCGTGGATGCAGGCGCAGTCGTGAGACAGACCATGACCGATGGGGCAACACCACTGCTTGTCGCCGCACAGAACGGTCATCTCGACGTTGCGAGGCTGTTACTCGAAAAGGGCGCCCTCGTGACCCAAGCCGTCCACAATGGTGTGACCCCGCTCCATGTCGCTGCACAAAATGGTCATCGAGAAGTCGTCGCGCTCCTTCTGAAGCAAGGCGCGGCGATCAACCAAAAAGCACGGAACCATGCCACACCGCTCTTGCTCGCCACACAAAATGACCATCGGGACGTGGTCGATCTGTTACTCACTCAGGGTGCACTCGTCAACCAATCAGCACCTGATGGTGCCACACCGCTCCATATTGCGGTGGCGGCAGGCCATCGAGACATGGTGGCACTCCTCCTGAAAAAAGGAGCAGACGTGAACGCACAGACGGCAGACGGCAAAACCCCGTTGCACGTGGGAGCCTATCAGGGCAATCTGGAAGTCGTGAAGCTTTTGCTCAAGCGGGGAGGGAAGAAACGGGCAAAAACATTATCTGGTGAACGTCCGATTGACATCGCTCGCGAACAAAGCCACCGCGTACTCTTTCCTCTCCTGAAACCGTAGGAGCTGCGTCGATGTCCTTCCTCTCGAACCTACGACAAAGGATCCCAACCAGATCAGCCAAATTGAAGAGCCATTGTCTACCAAAGAACGAGAGTTCACCTCACTGTTAATCTGTGAAGATTCGGCAGTGTAACGGAACACGCCATGACAACCACGAACAGCCTTCGGCACAACACTCGTCAATTGTGGCAACAGAAAAAGGAGACGGTAGGATGAAGCCGGTTGCCTCGCACTGGGCACTCGGCCTCTATCCACTGGTGCTCTTAAGCAGTTGCATGACAGCGCCGGAGGAGAAGCTACGACTGGCCGCTGCGGAGGGCAATCTGCTGCGAGTACAGACTTTCCTTGGACAAGGTATTAGCGCTCAGGCAGCCGATGGGCGGGGCGTAACCCCGCTCTTTGAGGCAGCAAAGAATGGACATCCGGACATAGTGACGCTCCTACTAGAACGAGGAGCAGCCATGAATCCCATGAGGCAGGATGGTGTCACCCCGATCTTCATCGCGGCACAAGAAGGACAGCGGGAGGTGGTGGCTCTCTTATTGAAGAACGGAATGGATGTGAACACCAGGGCAGGAATCGGGGAAGTCACACTCTTGCATGTGGCGGCCTATCGAGGCGATCAGGAGCTCATCACCCTCCTGCTGCAACATGGAGCGAATACGCATGCCAGAATGACATCCGGAGAGCGTCCGGTAGATTTGGCCCAGACGCAAGGCCACACGGCACTGATCCCGCTCCTCGAACCATGACGTTCATCTGGCTGTTTTCGATCCTCCAAACAACATAGCCTACCCCCTCACCCCACTTCCCACAACTTCGTATAGACGGGGCCAGTTGGACGCAAATGGCTTTTCATCAGCACGATCGGCCCAACTGTCATCGACCCTAACGGCAGTGCCTGCTCACAGACGCCACTTTTGGCGAGCAGCTCCCCGACCTGTCGTTCACCTAGTTTGATCCTCGCCAGTGTCAGATGTGGGTTGAAGGGTTTCTCATCTGGTGGAACACCGAACGAGTGGCAGCAGGATTCTATCTCTCGATGCAACGCCGCCAACCGCTTGGCTGGTTCACTTTTAAGCCACGCTTCAGATGGACCGACCCACAGTACCCGCGGTTTCTCGAAACTTGGGAAGGCCTGGAGCCGATCGATCGGGATCTGAATGGTCGGATGAGACCGCCTGACACGCGCCATCGCTTCACGGAGTTGGTCGATGAGGTGCTTCTCCGTCTCTCCGAGAAACCTCAGTGTGAGATGAAACGAATTCGCTTGTCCCCAGGTGATGCGGATCTCCTTGGAAGAATCGGCGCCGAGCCGTTCCTTGAGATCCTGCTGTGCCTGGGAGATCGCGGTGCGGACCTCGTCACTGGCCTCGACGGCTAAAAAGGTCCGGATCATGCATTTCCCCTTCCGATTAGCCAACGACGAAGTAGATCGAGCGCTGCCTGTGCAGCCCGCTGTTTGATCACAAACCGGTCTCCGTGGAACCGACACTCCTTTATCACGGTATCGCCCTTGCCTCCGTCGAGTCCAATATAGACCAGTCCGACTGGTTTTGTGTCAGTCCCACCGCCAGGTCCCGCGATACCCGTGACACTCACGGCCACGGACACCCCTGCCCGTTCCCTCATCCCTCGCGCCATCGCCGCCGCGACTTCCCGACTGACTGCCCCATGCTGCGCAAAAAGACCCGCTGACACTCCGAGCATCTCGGTTTTGGATCGATTACTATAGCAGAGCGCCCCACGGTCGACATAGGCGGATGATCCCGGCACCTGTGTCAGTCGATGTCCGATCAATCCTCCCGTGCACGATTCAGCTACTGCAACGGTGAGTTTCTGTTGTCTGAGCATACGACCGACGACTTCCTCCAACGTCTCCTGTCCTTCGGCATAGATCCACTCACGCAATCTCGTACGAACCCCTTCCGCCAATGACTGAAGCACGGCTTCCTTGATCGATCGATGAGCCTTGGTCGTCAGCGACACCAGTACGCCTGTCGGCGAGGCCAGCAGCCCCAGGGCAATCGGCGTCCGTTTTGGGATCAATCCCTTCAACTTGGCGTCCACATCAGACTCCGGTAATCCCCAGGTATGAAAGATCAATCGTGTGATGGGAGAGGGACGCGCTTGCGCCGATCGGTCAAATTGAGCGACCAAAAGGGGAACAACCGATTGCTCCGTCATAGCCTTCATTTCGCTGGGAACACCAGGCAATGCGATCATGTGAGTCCCCCGCCAGGTGATCGCAAACCCCGGGGCCGACCCAACTGGATTCGGCAACACGGTCGCCTTGGAGGGAATCAACGCTTGTCGTAATTGCCCCTTATTTGGTGTTCGCCCCCATTGAGCCAACCTGACCCTCATGTTCTCGAAGGCTTCCTTGCGGCGAGCCAATCGAAAGCCCGTGACCAACGCGACGGCCTCCCTGGTGCAATCATCGACCGTCGGTCCCAAGCCCCCCGTCATAATTACAATTCCTGCCCGACGACAAGCTGTCGTCAGGACCCCGGCAATGTCCGACTGATCATCTCCGACGATGGTTTTGAACCTGACTTCAACACCGATCGTGGCCAGTGCGTCTGCAATGAGCAGAGAATTGCTGTCGGTCCGTCCACCCACCAGCAGTTCTGACCCAATGGCGATTGTTTCTGCGAGATACCTATGCGGCGACGCTGTTGCCATACGCGATACGCAGTTTATTCCATCTGAGCCGGGTTGATCACAACGCGAACCGCTCCACTGATTGCATGCGGTTGCCAGTACCAGAAGCTCGGCATCCTGTCAACGAACAGTTCGGGTCTGGCCTCCCGTTGACAAGACAGAAGGGGAAGTGCTAAACGAAGAAGACTTGAGGAGAGGTGCTCCTCTATTGATGCTACTTGATACTAAAGGAGTTTGGTAATGTCGACCCCTGAAACACCCTCTACCCCAGCGGCCCCTCGACGTCAGTATGTCAACTTTGCATTCTATAAAGTCGATCCCGCTTGGCGGCGATTGCCAGAAGATGTGCGGACGCAGGGCAAGCAGGAATTCCTCCGCGCGGTGGAGGAGTATAACGGACAAGTCCTCCTGGTCCCCTATTCGACCATTGGTATTCGCGGCGACTGCGACTTCATGCTCTGGCGTATCAGCTATGATCTCGACCTGTTCCAAGACATGACGACCAAAATGCTGGCCTCCGGCTTAGGGCAGTACCTCACGACCCCCTACTCCTATCTGGCGATCACCAAACGATCCGTGTACGTCGATCATCACTCGCATGCAGGCCAGGAAGGCAAACGGTTGACCGTGGTCCCAGGGAAAAGCAAGTACATCTTCGTCTATCCGTTTTTGAAGACCAGGGAATGGTTTTTGCTGACGAAGGCGGCACGGCAAGGCATGATGGACGAGCACATCGAAGTGGGACATCGATTCCCCTCCGTGAAGCTGAACACGACGTATTCGTTTGGGTTGGACGATCAGGAATGGGTCGTAGCGTTTGAAAGCGACAAGCCGGAGGATTTTCTGGACTTAGTGATGGCGCTACGGGAGACAGAGGGCTCACGCTATACGCTGCGGGATACCCCGATCTTCACGTGCATTCGCAAGAGCCTCAAGGAAACCCTCGACACCCTCGGCGGCTAGATATCTGGATCAGAGTGAGTCCTAGGGCCTTCGATCATAACGATCGAAGGCCCTTTTTTTGGCTTGGGAAAGTAGTCAACCTGGTCCCTACAGTATTCGATAGTCCTTCCAGGACTCAGCCAGCTCTCACAAGGACATATGGCTCAAGCCTTCCCGCATCAGAAACTCCCTGCGAGGGTTGTCATGATCTTCTCCACAAGCTCCGTTCTCACACGAAGCCGGATACTGCGATTAGGTCCATGAAAATGAAGAGTGACTACCGATGACGGTTTACCACTCACACACGTTTCTGCGGCTTTGACAGTCCGACGAGGCCTGTGTTACCTCTACACTGTCACTCGCTGGGATCTCATGGCTGATACCACCGCTCTCTATGCCTTGCGTTTTCCTGATGGCTCGGTGAGCCTGTATATCGATGAACTCTATGCCCAAGACCGAGGGATCGACCCCTCCCAGCTTGTGCGGGTAGAAATCCCACGAGAAATGTTCCTGAGCGGCAGCATACAAGACATCCGTGAATATGTCGCCCTCCAACTCGAACAACGTGAGCAACGGACTGGCACAGCGTAGTCAGCCATCAGATGTGAGTCGTATCGTCTCACCCCTGCGTACACCCTAGAACCATGGCCTTCACCGCCTGAAAGAACATAATGACGCAAACAGTCATG
Organism: Nitrospiraceae bacterium; assembly: GCA_919902665.1. Classification (GTDB taxonomy): domain Bacteria; phylum Nitrospirota; class Nitrospiria; order Nitrospirales; family Nitrospiraceae; genus Nitrospira_D. Next base: position 53,982 of record CAKKRK010000028.1, on the reverse strand, counting down.
GCATCGCCGCTGACCGCCGAGATGATTGAAGACGTCGTCGCCGGCTTACCGATCCAAGGTCGCATCATTCTCAGACTGTTGCTGATCCAGTATCTCGACGTCACCCACGAGGAAATCTTGTTTATGGTGGCGGATCGACCGGATCCTCGATGTGTCTCCGGCAAGAAGCCCGTCACCACGATGACCCAGGAATCGATCACCGCAATGATCGATCGCCGGAACGAATACCGCAGACGGGCTCGGCTTCGACGAGAACGAACCTGGCTTCAGTGCATAGTCCTGAAACATCAGGCCCACATGGCGGAGGCCTTTGTCTCTCGAGCCGCCCTCCTGCTCGCTGACCGTGGTGTATCTGCCGAAATGATCGGCACGCTCAAATCCCAGGCTCGGTCCGCCGTCCCCACGGCGACACTCCGGCTGCTGGAGGAGCATTGGGAACACAACGAGGTGACAGCGGAGGAATATCAACGGCAACGGCTGGCCATTGAAATGCAAACACTGCTCCGGTTTGCTGAACGGTTCAAGAAACGTCTCGACCTGGCCGAGCGTGAGCAGCGGACATCGGATCAGACGATCTTGCTTGATCATGAAATCGGCCATATCTGGGGAATCCCAGCCAGTACGTTGGCCGCACGCAAGGTCAAGTTCCTGTCTCAGTATCTCACCGCACTGCAGGCCAAAGGCTCAGGGACCCGTCCGATACCAGGAAGCACCCCTTCCCTGGAGCTCTGGAAGGACACCGTACAGGTGCTTTCTCACACCCCCATCGAACGATCGATCGCGACCTACGATGGGCTCGAGCAGACTGAGTCAGCGTTACTTGAGAAACTGGCTGCCTATGCCGTGATTCGAATACCGGAAGCCACTGAAACGAAATTTTGGAATTCGCTGGTGTATGGAGCCAGTTCCAACGCCATGCACAGTGAATCAACCCGCACCTTGTTCGGACTCCAACGGCTGGTCGCCATACAGAAGGACGTAGACGCCAGCGACGAGGCGCTGGATGAAGAGCTCCTTACACGTACGGCCCCGAGATCGAAAGAGCCGGAGTTGCTCGCACCGCAGAACGAGGCCAGTCCTGCGGAACTCACGGAGCTACAACACCACATTCTCCACAATTTCATCGGAGAGGATGTCAGCGGTCGAGCCTCTGACAAATGGTAAACTTTCATAGTTGCCAATCACCAGCAGTTCGGTATAATTACATTCAACAATGACAACACGATCCTCTACTCCCTCACTATTTGTCACGCCAGTGGCTGTCTTTCTCCTGCTCCTCTTCATCTGCCCTTGCCTGCCAGGAGGACTGGGCACGGCGACCCCAGCAGCTGCTGGCCTGATTGAGATCTCGGAGCTCCTAGCCCATCCGGAGCAGTACGATCATCAAGACATCATGGTCACTGGAAAGGTCATGAACGTGCAGTTGGCCACCAATCGTCAAGGGCAGCCGGCCTATGGATTCCTGCTGCAAGACCAGGCTGGCACATTGAAGGTGGTAAGCCTTGGGCAGCTGGAAGTCCACGAAGGTGATCAAGTGATTGTCGAGGGTGTCTTCAGTCGCCTCAGGCAGGTTGGCCGCACGATCGTTTACAATGAGATCAAAGCCCTATCTGTCAAACCCCTGACCCGTCTCAACCCGGATTTTGTCGGCTGAACTCCTGCATCAGAATCGACAGAGCAGGCATCCATCGCATCATTACCTGTACGATCCATTTCCATACTTCCGTCGGCTAGCGGAAGACATCGATAAGATATCGGATTCCTATTTGGATGGTGTAGTTCCATTCTTCCGGCAACCCGCCGCCCCCCGCGACAAAACGAACGTCTTCCGTGGTATTCCGAACACCTCGGAACACCAGGTCCAGCTGCATGTTCGGCGCTCTATACCACCGGAATCCCGTTTGATAGGCTGGAAATTTCTCCTCGAACCCGAACGGGTCGCCGTTGAACACTTCTCCTAAAAAGCGAAGCTCGCGTGTCATCGGCGTAATAACCTCAAAACCTGCGGCCCAGTACAGCTTACTCTGGAACGTGGCTGGGCCAGCATCATAGCGAGACTTTGCCCCGAGATTAAAATGAATGGACAGATTGTTGTCATAGGGATCGGTGTCGGGATCGGGTGTGAAGAGAAACCAACTGAGGTGAGCCATGGCATATCCGTCCCAGTGCTGCCGATTGCCGTTGAGAGGAAACAACGCGGCAGCGGCAACCGAGAGGGAAGGAATCACACCCAGAGAACTATGGAGGACATACTTCGGCTGAATCAGTATGTCGAGCGGCCGGGCTTGATTGTCATGATAGGTAAAACCGAATCCACCGGCAGTAAGCTCAAGGCGGTCGGTGATACCGATGCCTTGCAGTGAACGCGCCTCTATGGCCGGTTTCTCTCCTTGTGCCAGCGTGATCCCGCCGTATGATTCAGTGACCACCTGCCCTCTATAGATAATCCGCGCGTCGTCGGTCACGAAGGGACGCACGGCAAAAGCTTCCGAAGTCCAGTTGAGCGATACCGTAGCAACGATGAGCGCCATCGCTCCGAGACGCTGAACCAAGCGCACACATATATACACAGCCGATCCTCTCACTGACTATTGGCAGGAATGCACGCATAGACACCTGCTTAATTCTCTGATTACATAAGATTGTCTCAAACCTCAATCTAAATTCGATCGGGTTTCCAACCGTAACAAACATTTAACACCCCAGTACGAGGCGCATCATCCTTCAGTCACGAACTGTCGGCATGCCATAACCAGCTCAACGATCCGCTTGGGATCCATGACCCATCTGAATAAGAAATCGGTGCGGAGATTGCGGTGTGCGCTCAGTGGGGAAGCTTCAAGATCCAGGTAAGCATTCGATCGGAGATCCGATCAGGAAGCAGTCTCACCATCAGCGCGCGGAGCTTGGCATCAGTCCCAACGAGATACCGCGTTTTCGGAGTCGGAGCGGTTAGGGCTTCTTCAACCACTCTTGCGACCGCATCAGGCGCGATCGCTCGCTTTGAAGCTTCTCCCACGACCTTCCTCACTGCAGCCACAACAGGCTTATAGAGGGTTCGAAGTTCCGTCTCGATGGCAGCCTCTCGCTCAGCTGCCTCGATCGCCGACTTGTTCCAAATAGGTGTCGTGATCGCACCCGGCTCGATAATCGAGACATGGATCCCCCATTGCTGGACTTCGAGGCGCAAGGCGTCTGTAATGGCTTCCAGCGCGAACTTCGAAGCCGAATAGGGGCCCATCAGCGGCATCGTTGAGAGTCCTGCAATCGAGCCCATGTTGATGATGCGTCCCCGTGCCTGTCGGACTAAGGGAAGAAACGTTTGGGTGACGGCCACCTGCCCGATGACATTCACTTCAAGCTGCTGGCGGAGGTCGGAGATCGGTACGGCTTCAAGTGGCGCCACGACTGCAATCCCGGCATTGTTAATCAGTCCAAAGAGTCCACGATCTCTCGTCGCTTCCAAAACCACTGTGTAGGACTTCTGAATGGTTACCAGATCTGTCACATCGAGCTCCACCGGGACCAGCCGATCGGAACTTGTTTTTTGAAGGGCTACGCCGTCTTCAGATTTTCGTACTCCTGCAAATACCGCGAACCCTAACTGGTCCAGGTGAAGCGCGCAGGCCGCTCCAATTCCAGTGGAAGCCCCCGTGATGACCACCGCACGATTGTCTCCGATCGACATCTTCATCCTCTCAAACGGTCCCTCAAAACCATAGCAGGTTTTGAACAACTTCAGCCAGACATGGCTCGGCTATGCCCTGTCCAGTCGGTGGACAGTGACCGTCGTCTTCGGCTATCATCTGCATTCTTCAACGTGGCGGTGTAGCTCAGTTGGCAGAGCAGCGGACTCATAAGCCGCGGGTCGGCCGTTCAATCCGGCCCACCGCCACCAAACCGCACTTCGTGTGACCCGCCAACTCATTTTTGCTTTATCGTAATCACGGTCGACGGAGAAACCCCTTGGGTGTTTCTTCCGCTTTAATACCAAGCTTGCTCGTCCCGTCGCCTCATCAGGCGCAACATTCTTCCTAAGATAACCCCACACAAGCCAACGCAACACTCCATGAGAGAGTCCTCTCGTTCCTCACCCACGCGTGCAGCACCCATGGCATCCCCTCATGCTCCCTGGTTGGCTTGACTGTGGACTACGTTAGAAAGAACATGCACGATTCAAGATCTGCCCCTCATCCATTTCTGATCTTCAATAAACTTCAGCACACAGCACTTCGGCCTGTTCCAACACAGTTTGAGTCGCTTTTTCTTGCTTGTCAGGCGGATAGCCGTACTTTCTGAGAATCCGCTTCACAATCACGCGGAGCTGGGCCCGAACGTTTTCTCGAACCGTCCAGTCGATCGTGACATTCTTGCGAACGGCCTCCGCCACTTCTCGCGCAATAGTCCGCAACGTCTCATCCCCCAGGACCTTCACCGCGCTGTCGTTGGTTTCGAGCGCATCATAGAAGGCCATCTCTTCCTCGGTCAGCCCAAGACGTTCTCCCCGCTCATGGGCTCGGCGCATGTCCTTGGCCAAGCCGATCATTTCCTCGATCACCTGCGCGGCCTCAATCGCCCGGTTCTGGTACTTCCGCACCGCTTGTTCCAACATCTCCGCAAAGGACTTGGCCTGCACCACATTCCTGCGCAACCGCACCTTAATCTCTCCACTCAGCAACTTCCGCAACAGTTCGACAGCCAAGTTCTTCTGCGGCATTTCGCGCACTTCGGCGAGAAACTCATCGGAGAGGATCGAGAGATCTGGCTTCTTGAGCCCTGCAGCCGCAAAGATGTCCATAATCTCGTCGGACACCACCGCCTTTGAAATGATCTGGCGAATGGCATGGTCGAGCTCTTCGTCAGTCTTCTGGTCGCCCGGCGTACTCTTCGCCAACACCGCACGCACCGCCTGGAAGAATCCGACGTCGTCCCGAATCCGAAAGGTCTCCTCATGCGGCACAGCCAACGCAAAGGCTTGCGAGAGATCGTTCACAGCACGAAGAAGACGTGCTTTGCCATCCTGTTGCCTCAAGATATGCTCTTGTGCAGCAGGTAAGACCGAGAGTCGCTCTTGCGGCTTGCCGGTCATCCAGGGCGACCAGTCAAAACTATGAAAAAGACCTTGGCAGATTTCATACTTTTCCAACATCACCGCGACGGCTTCGGCCTGGTCGATCGCGGTCTTTCCGGTCCCACCGCTTTCTGTATAGGTCGCAAGCGCCTGCTTAAGTTCGTCGGCGAGACCAAGGTAATCGACAACTAGTCCGCCAGGCTTATCTTTGAACACACGGTTCACCCGGGCAATGGTCTGCATGAGCCCATGCCCGCGCATCGGCTTATCGAGATACATCGTATGGAGACTCGGCGCATCAAACCCAGTCAGCCACATGTCACGAACAATGACGAGCCGAAAGGGATCTTTGGGAGCACGGAACCGAAGCGCCATGTCCTCCCGGCGTTTCTTATTCCGGATATGGCCCTGCCACTCGATCGGGTCGGACGGCGAGCCGGTCATAATCACCTTCATCGACCCTTGGTCATCCGCATCGGCATGCCATTGTGGGCGCAGGGCGGTGATCTCACGGTACAGTTCCACACAGATCCTCCGGCTCATACAGACCACCATGGCCTTCCCATCCATGGCAGCAAGACGATCTTCGAAGTGATCAACGAGGTCTTGCGCGATCAACTTAATCCGATTCTCCGACCCCACCACGGCTTCCAGCTGCGCCCACTTGGTCTTGAGCTTCTCCTTGCGCTCGACCTCTTCGCCTTCTGTGGCCTCTTCAAACTTGGGATCGATCTTGGGCCGCTCGGATGCTTTCAGTTCCAGCTTTGCCAGCCGACTCTCGTAGTAGATGGGAACCGTGGCTTTATCAATGACTGCCCGCTGGATGTCGTAGATGCTGATGTAATCGCCAAAGACCGCCCGTGTATTGGCATCGGTCTTTTCGATGGGTGTGCCGGTGAATCCAATGAACGACGCATTGGGCAACGCATCACGCATGTGGCGGGCAAAGCCGTCGATAAAGTCATACTGGCTCCGATGGGCCTCGTCCGCAATCACGACGATGTTGCGGCGCTCCGAAAGCACAGGATGCCGATCGCCCTTTTCTTCGGGGAAGAACTTCTGAATGGTGGTGAACACCACGCCGCCTGAAGCCACGCTCAACTTGGCACGCAAGTCAGCCCGGTCGGTCGCCTGAACAGGGTCCTGCCGGAGAAGGTCACGGCACCGAGCGAAGGTACCGAAGAGTTGATCGTCGAGGTCATTGCGATCGGTAAGCACGACGATGGTTGGGTTGGCCATCGTCGGATGCAGGATGACTCGCCCCGCGTAGAAGGCCATCGTCAGGCTCTTCCCCGATCCCTGTGTATGCCACACCACGCCCACCCGACGATCGCCAAGTTCACCGCCCGGTTGGTGCCCCGACTTGTACGTTCCCAGAGCATCGGCAGCCCGGTGCTCTGTCACGCGCTGAGCAGCCCGCAAGGTTTCCTCGACCGCCACATTCACCGCATGGAATTGATGGTAGCCCGCCATCTTCTTACTAAGCTTTCCATGGCCCTCGTCTTCGAAGACAAAGAAATGCCGCACCAGGTCGAGGAACCGTCGTTTTTCAAAGACTCCTTCCAGGATAACTTGCAGCTCGGAAATCGTAGGAGACGCATCCTGAACCCCTGCAATCGTTCGCCAGGGCTTAAACCATTCTTTCCCAGCCCCGAGCACACCGATTCGCGCATATCTTCCGTCAGACGACACCAGTGCTGCGTTGGTAGCAAAAAGCGCCGGGATTTGTGCCTGATAGGTATCCAGCTGCTGAATGGCCACTTCAACAGTGGCGTTCTCGTCGACAGGATTCTTGAGTTCGATCACCGCCAGTGGCAACCCATTGACGAACAGCACCACGTCAGGCCGACGAGTATGCTGCCCTTCGCTAACCGTGAACTGATTTACCACCAGCCAGTCGTTCTTGTCCGGAGTCCCATAATCCAGCACACGAGCTTGGGCACCTGCAATTGAACCGTCTTTCCGGCGATACTCAACGGTTACTCCATCGACAAGCATCCGATGGACCATACGGTTCCGTTCAACTAATGAAGGCGAATCGAACCGTGTGAGCTTCCGGAAAGCATCTTCGATGGCCTCTGGTGGAAGGTCTGGATTAAGCCGGACAAGCGCCTCCCGCAGACGCCTCTCCAGAATCGCGTCACGGTAGTTTGGATCGCTGCGCTCGGCGCTAGGTTCGCCTGCGGCGATGTCCGGGCCATGCAGCACTGTGTAGCCCAGCGCCTCCAGCCACGCAAGAGCTGCCTGCTCGACCACCGATTCTGCAAAACCCGCACTATTCACCGAGGACTCTCCGCTTCTCCACTATCGGCTGACTGATTGGCCTGATCGATATCATCACCCGAGTAGTTGGCAAGCAAGTCTTTATAGGCTTCCTGGTCCACGTTAAAGAGCACTTCGCTTGCCTTGTACTCCAGATGAAATATCTGAGCTGGCTCATTGGCGAAATCCACGTAGTCGTTGAAGTCTTGATTGTCTTCGTACGTAAACTTCGAGGACGTATCTCTAACCGCGTCCTGACGATGAACTCGATGCAAGAAACCAATGATGGTATCAGCCGCCTGAGCTGCTAGGATCGCCTGTGCGCCAGCCATAACTGGTCGCTGAGATTCACTTCCGTGAGATGCAAATCCGTACGAGTTTCTGAGTTCGCACACACCAACCAGCGACGTATGGAGCCCGCCAAGTGTCTGAGATAGCCTTTTTCTTGCGTCAGCTTCGTTGGCAGATGACTCCGGCAGAAACGGGAGATGCTTAGTCACCATTTTGAATAGCTTGGGGAGGTCATCATCCGGAGAGAAGGCAAGCTTCCGCTCACTCAGGATGGTCTTGCAGGTGCTTTCGAGAAGGGTCTTGGCAAGATCGAACGCTAGACCAGGATTCTCTGTCACGGACCGTTCCAACCCCTTGACCTGCTCTTCAATGTGAACCATTCCAGAAGCCATCGCCTCTCTTGCGCCGTACATCCTAAAATCACTAATGATAGATATTTCGGCCATATACGGACCGGCAGACCTAGGCGGCTAATTCTTCCCTGATTTGCTCTCGACCGCTCCAAACCACCGGACGTATATCGTAGTTAGACAAGGCGTCCAGCACCCCTTGCGGAACACGTTGCTCCTGATCGTTGAGGAGTGCGTAGGCACGAGACTCGGGTGAACGTACGTCTCTTGTGTCAATCCACTTGAACGCCGCTGCTTCTGCCGTATCCTTACTTGGCCGCGTGATCGTGTGGAGAATCCGCTCAGGCTGCCTTCGCGATTTGGGGATAACAAAGTCAAAGAGGTGGTCATAACCGCTCTTGCCTGTAAATTTGATGTTCGGCGTATACCGAATGTCACTAGCATCGAGCCACGCAACAACATCCTCGTAGAACAAGCTCGCGACCATAGGGATTGAAAGAAAGAAGAGATCATTTACCGCGAGCATGGCTTGCAACAGATTGTGCTTCCGTATAGCAAAGTTTTCTGGAGACGCATGGACTTCAAGCCGTCCATCAATAAGCTGAACGCCGAACCCTGCAAGCGTCATATTCAACAGGGCTTGCCGCTTATGGCTATCGAGCCTGCAGCCGCTTCGATTGAGGTCGCCAATGATGTAGCCGTCGTCGGTTAGCACAAGGGTGCCATTCTGACGGCGTGCATAAATTTGCAGGTAGTCATTATGCCGATCGAGATGAGGGGTTGTAATCTCTACCCATTCTCCTCCTACGTCACGCAGCTTGGTCTTATCCTTCAACCAAGCCCAATACTGATCAAGCAACTCTTGCACCTGGTCAATCATATGAACAGTCCTCGCGCAATTGCAGGCGGATCAACAACGTTGCAAAACCGCATAAAGTCTTCGAGTGTCAGCCACAGATCGTTGACGTTGGGGAACAGATCTGCTGGCAGAGGCACAGCCCATTTATCGCCAAACCCTTCGCGATACAGATGCAAGTGGGGACATAGCACTTCTTCTCCGTCTGGATTGCGATGAGGCGCGCCGCCGAAATCGACTCGAACAAGGATGATAACCTGACGAGCACGGTTCTGGTACGTACCTTTCAGCAGATCAATTCGTCCACGATAAATGTCTAGCAGGAAATCCTCGCGTTTATCTTGCGATGTGAGCGGCACAACGAGCGATCCGCCGGTCCCAGGGTAGTCATACGAATCGTCATTAACCTTGACCTTGGCTAGCGCGATCAGGGCATCTGCTTCAGATTGCGGCAAGTCAGTTGTGGCCATGTTGCATTCCTTTTTCGAAGCGGTTCATATCCTGAACTCGCAGCTCGCCGGAGATGAGCTTGGGCAGTAGCGTGTCTCGCAGACTCGTAAGTGCTCGAGATTGGTTCTCATTGTGCGCGACGGTACGATAGATTGATCGAGCGGCCGAATCGAAAATGTTCAACAGATCATGAGGAGGTAGAACAATTTGGAGGTGACGAAGGTAACTGACAGGCTGTGAAATCGACGGTACCCCTGTCGATGAGGTGTTAGCCAACAACCTATGTTGGCCTCCTGGGGTTTTGAAGTAGGAGACGATGAATAGCGGCGACACCTTCGTTGGATTGCATCGCATATAAAACTGGCGCTGCGAGATGATGTAGCGCTCATGGCGTGACGTTTCAGGAATATAAGCAACTTGGCCGATACTACCTGCATGAGTAAAGATGACATCGCCTCGCTGAACATTGGATCGCTTGAGCTGATCAGCGTGCTCTTCAGTTATGAAGTTGAACTCTGAATCATCAAGCAAGGTGCCTCGAAGATGCTGACCGCTGATCACGGGCACACCCTCCGACACAAAAGTGGAAATCTTAATTGAGGAGCCGAAGGGGCCCATTGCGACTTGTTCCGAAAGCTCTTCGATAGTTCGCAGTTCCCACCCCCTCGGAATCTCCCCCAGCTCCGAGTCCTCGAAGGAATCGGGGAACAAAGTAGCCAGGTGCTTTGGTAGACATGAATCGCGACCCTCGGCCTTGGCATGGACTGGGTCGAAGTCCACGAACCACGACTTGAAGAGCGTCCGCACCATCGCCTCCAGCGTTTCGTTCATCCGTCGGTTTAGCTCAATTTTGTCGTCCAGCTGGCCAAGGATGTGGGCAATGGCACGTTGTTCAACGATTGGAGGTAGCGATATTCGGAGCCGCTTCTGGTCAATCAAGCTGAGGTACGGCGCCATATCGGTAGAAGCCTTCATCCCAGAGAGTTGCTCGGAAAACTCAGAACCCTTGCTCCAGTAGCGAAGAAAACCACCCTCGATACGGTTGCGATCTTTACTGCGCCAGTAGCTCAAGTGTGGTGAGTAGACGAACCGCGGCATTGAGGATGTCACGAACGTCGTTCTTCCGGTGCTATTGCCTTTTGTTGTCACGACGGCGTCTCCAGGCATCGAAAGCTTCGAGCGAACTCGTGCTTCCAACGCAGCGTGGAAACGTTCGACGCCAGTGAAGTTAATGTGTGAATCGGTCACGTGCCCGGCCCGGAGAAAGATCAGGCCATCACCACCAAGTTCCTCGTTCTTGGCCCGATAGCCATCTCCGATCTCCAGTGCACCCTCTTCGATGAGATTGGCGAACGTCGTCACCTCAGGCCACTCACCCGGCATACTCGTTTTGCTTTCCGGTAGTTTGGCCTCCTGCACCACCACATATTCCTTGCGGATGATCTCGCGGAAGCGCTCTGGCACTTCATCCCAGACATGGAGGTCCACCGGAAAGGGTAGATTACTTTCGGCCAGCGCGTCCTTGATCTCTGCTACCTGATGGTGTTGGGCTGGGGTGGTAAAGGCGACGAGATCGAGGTCGGAGTTGGGACGAGCGGTCCATTTTACGCGTGAGCCATAGGCCCACACGGCGACGCCGGGAAGGAACTGTCCCAAGAGCATGCTCAGTGTGGTGCGCTGCTCTGTTGTGAGGTCTATGGCATCGGTCATTCCCACGTGGTTCCTGTCATCGTCTGATAGAGGCCGATGGCGTCATCGATGAAATCGCCCATGAGGGCGAGGGTTTCCTTTGCCTTTTCTCCGCTGTAGTCATGGGCGGTGCTGGTGCGGGCGTCGGCGTATGTGAGCCATTGTTCAACCGGGGTGGCAAAGAGCTCGTTCTGCCCGGCCAGCTTCAACAGCGGCTTGGGGCTGTTGGGGACATCCGCCAGGCCAATTTCTTCGATGAGGTAGCGTTTGAGGTCTTTCCACAGGGTGTCGTAGCAGGTTTCGAATCGCTGAATGACGGATTCCGCGATGCCCTGCCGATCGATCTCGGTCAGTTCGGGACGGTTCGGTGCCTGTTTGTGGTTGGCATATTGCTCTTCCAAATGTTTGAGTGCTTTCTGAAGCTTGTCGTAATCGATCATGGCCTCATCCTCTGGCGGTTCCATCCTAGACGCCTCATGCGCCAACCCTCAATTCCTGCCTGCCTTCGCTGCCACTTCGGAGGCAGGCAGGTCAGCAGCAAACGGCTTCTCAGCTTTGGGACCGTTCACGATTTCCTCCGTCTTGGCCGTGACATGCCACGCGATTCTCCGGACAACTCCGCCTCGATCTCCTCCACGGTCGGCAGCACCGACTGTAGCTTCTTCGGCAATGCCCGCGTCAGTTCATACGTCGAGATGCCGATCGGTTTGTCGATGCCGGCAACACTGTATTCGGCGAGCAGATGATCCTTTGTCTGACACAGAATCAGACCGATGGTCGGGGCGTCGGTTGCGTGCTTGAGCCGGTCGTTGACGACATTGCAATAGAAGTTGAGCTTGCCGGCGTACTCAGGCTTGAACTTGCCCTTCTTCAAGTCGATGACGATAAAGGCGCGCAGGCGCAGGTGGTAGAAGAGCAGGTCGATATAGAAGTCTTCGTTGCCCACGTCAAGCCGATATTGCCGGCCAACGAAGGCAAAACCCTGCCCGAGCTCAAGCAGGAATTTCTCCAGGTGGCGGACGAGTGCGGTTTCGAGTTCGCGTTCATGGAACGGCTCAGCGAGGGTAAGAAAGTCGAACATGTAGGGGTCTTTGAGCGTCTGCTGGACAAGGTCGGACTGCGGCGCAGGCAGTATCGCGGCGAAGTTGGAAACAGCCTTGCCGTGGCGAGCGTGGGCCTGCGCGTCGATCTGCAGAGCGAGGATATTGCGACTCCAGCCGTTGGCGAGTGTCTGCTCCATGTACCAGCGGCGCGTGGAGAGGTCCTTGACCTTTTGCACGATGATGACGTGATGCGCCCAGGGGACTGTCCAAAACATCGTCGCAGGCAATTGTGCAACCGGCGGTTGCACTTTCTCAGATGGACGGATTTTCGCCACCAGTTGTGGCGATTTCGTGGCGCCAGGCAATGGTGCAACAGCCCGTTGCACAAACTCACCTGGATTGGGATATGCACGGTAAAAGGCCAGCATCAGCTTGATGTTTCGCTCAGAGAATCCCTTCAATTCCGGCAATTCGTTTCTGAGTTCCGACGCCAGCCGGGGGATGACGGCAGCACCCCACCCTTCGCGCTGCTGGCGTTCGTCGATAATGCGCCCGATGTCCCAGTAGAGACGGACGAGCTCGGCATTGACCGCGAGCATCGCGCGGGTCTGGGCTGCCTGGATGCGGCCTTTGACCTCGGTAACCAGGGCCGCAAAGCCGGAACGGACGGTGGTTGCTCCGCGCGTCCGCTTACCCGCCATACCCCAGTTCCTTCAGGTTAGCGGCAATGGCTACGTCGAGCTTCGCAGCTTCAGCCTGTTGTTCACGCAACGTGGCGGTGAGCCGTTTCATCTTGTCCTCGAACGGCTCTCCATCATCCTCGACGGCCTCCGCGCCCACGTAGCGGCCAGGGGTCAGCACATGGCCGTGCTTACGGATATCTTCCAGCTTTGCTGCTTTGCAGAAACCAGCCACGTCTTCGTAGTCGCCAGCGCCTTTATCCCCACGCCAAGCATGGTAGGTACCGGAAATTTTAGCGACATCCTCGTCTGTCAATTCTCGATGGACCCGGTCAATCAGCGTCCCCATCTTGCGAGCATCGATGAACAGAGTCTCACCACGACGGTCACGGAAGCGGCCGTTCTTTTTGTTGCGCGCAAGGAACCAGAGGCACACCGGAATCTGCGTCGAGTAGAACAATTGCCCCGGCAGTGCGACCATGCAATCCACCAAGTCAGCCTCGATGATGGCCTTCCTAATTTCACCCTCATTGGATTGATTGGATGACATCGAGCCATTGGCCAAAACAAACCCTGCCAGCCCAGTGGGCGCGAGGTGGTGGATGAAGTGCTGCACCCAGGCGTAGTTGGCGTTGCCTGCGGGCGGCGTGCCGTAGACCCAGCGCTTGTCGTCCTTCAACAGTTCACCGCGCCAGTCACTGTCATTGAAGGGCGGGTTCGCCAACACATAGTCGGCCTTCAAATCAGGATGCGCGTCATGGTGAAAGGTATCGCCGTGGCCAATCTGCGCGTCGATCCCCCGGATGGCGAGGTTCATCTTAGCCAGACGCCAGGTGGTGTAGTTCGACTCCTGTCCGTAGATGGAGATGTCGCCGAGCTTGCCACTGTGGGCTTCGATGAACTTTTCACTGCTGACAAACATGCCGCCCGAACCGCAGCAGGGGTCATAGACGCGCCCCTTGTAGGGCGCAAGCATTTCAACCAGCACACGGACGACTCGCGACGGTGTGTAGAACTGCCCGCCTTTCTTGCCCTCCGCACTGGCGAATTGTGAGAGGAAGTACTCGTAGACGCGGCCAAGTGTGTCCTTCGCACGATCTGCTGGGCTACCAAGTGCGATGTCAGAGACGAGATTAATGAGCTGGCCAAGCCGCTGCTTGTCGAGGCCTGTTCGTCCAAAGTCTTTCGGTAGTACGCCCTTGAGCGACGGGTTATCACGCTCGATGGCGCTCATCGCATCATCGACGACCGTACCGATCGTCGGTTGCGGGGCGCTGGCCTTGAGATGTGACCACCGCGCCTCTTTTGGTACCCAGAAAATCCTCACGGCCTTATATTCGTCTGGATCTTCGGGATCAGCGCCCTGCTTCTTTTGCGCCTCAAGTTCAGCATGCTTGGCCTCAAACGCATCGGAGATGTATTTCAAAAAGATCAGGCCGAGCACGACATGCTTGTACTCCGCCGCATCCATGTTATTGCGGAGTCCATCAGCCATCTGCCACAGCTTGGCTTCGAACCCGAGGTTGGCACCGGTGTCTTGTTTAGAGCCTGGCTTTTCTTTCTTCGCCATTGATCCCTTTGTCGTTCAAATCATCCCTCAGACTGTCCCTATGCAGTACACGCAGATACGGATTAATTTTTGCTGAAGGATACCCGTTTCCCGCAAGGAAATCACGCACCAGAGGGAAGTGCTGGGGTTGATTTCCGAGTGCTGAATAGTGCGTGACTGGAAGGTGCGGAGATCTTAGCTGTCAGACCTCCCACCCGATCGAACAATCGAGGGAAAATGGCGTGGCGTGAAGAGATCGAGGGTGGCGAATTACTCTCCTATGGCAAGTTCTGCTTCCAACGGCTGATCTTTTCGGAACTGGCTGACCCCGAGCACGCTGAAGCCCAAGACATGGCTCTGTTCATCCACTGGCTCCATGACGGCATCGTGCGCAGTCGGTCGCATCAAGCCGGAGCCTCGCCATTCTATCGGTAGCTGATTTCTCACCCCTTCCTAGGATACAGTGACGCCACCGCACCGGTGAGGGATGAGTCCATGCACCCTATTCTCCGACAAGCCTATAAGACTGAAATGACGGCGGCGGTCGCCCGGTACGACACCGGAGACCTCCAACTCGCATTTTCCCATCTTGAGCGAGCACACATCTTGGGACAATCGTTTCCGATTGAACATGCCAAATCTCACTGGTGGATGCTGAAGGTTGGTTGGAGGCGCCGAGATTGCGTAGAAATTTCCGGTCAACTGCCTCGAATCCTGGGAGCTCTGCTGTTTTCACGAATGTGGGTGCCGATAGGCAATACTGGCGGGGCTCGCGTCCCTCCGTTTCAGTCCATGCCCATTCCTGAAGACCTCCAAACCCTCTTGGATAAGTACGGACGGGGCTCCAGGGCGTGAGCCGTCTCTGCCGATGTCATTTAAACAGTCGTCGCGCTTATTCTTCCCGGAGCCCCTCCACCACTGGTTGTCGGGCGGCCCACCGGGCCGGGAAGTAGCCCGCCACCAAGGTGGCAACCGCCGCGAGCGCCACGGCCTGAACAAGCGCGCCGATCGGAACAATCATCTGAATCGTCCAACCGAATGATTGCTTATTGATGACCTTAATCAGTAACAGCGACAGCAGCCCGCCACCAACAAGGCCCAAGGCAATCCCCACTACACCGAGGTAGGCCGCCTCCCATAACACGAGCTGTTGAATTTGTTCCGCACTGCCACCAATGGCTCGTAGCGTCGCAAATTCACGGCGACGTTCAAGGACAGACGTGACCAGCGTATTGACTATCCCCAGCATGGCAATCACGATTGCGATAGCTTCCAGCACGTAGGTCAGCAGAAATGTTCGATCAAAGATGTCGAGAATTTCTTTCCGTAACTCAGTGTTGCTGATCACAAGCGGCGGAAGCCCTCCGCCGGCTACGCCGCTCAGTTGTTCTAGGATCCGTTCTCTCACGCGATCAATACTTGACCCAGCGCTCATGTACACGGGGAATACCGTGACCAAATCATCGTGCCAGAGCGACTGGTACAGCGCCCGATCCATGAGCAGCTTCCCCCCGTCCGTCGAATAATCATAAAACACGGCCACGATTGGGAATCGCGCGGGTCCGCTCGGCGTTAGAATTTCAAGCGTTGATCCCTCTTCCACCCCGAGCCGATTAGCCAATACCTCAGAGACAAGGAGACCACGGGTATCGGCTGCCCGTACGAGCTGTTCTGAAGAATCGCCCTGGCGGACAAGATACCGGCTCCATTGGGCATGTAATCGCAGATCTCGTGAGACGATAGCCACCCGTTGGCCGTTCACCTCCACTCGGACATCGCGATAACTATCGACTGCTGCTACTTCAGGGATGGAAGACAAGACGGTCAACCATGTTGGCGGGAGACTCCGGCCGGCGCCTCCGATCTCCGTGCCTCGAAGCCACAGTGAGGGTGCCACGACCAAATCAGCCAAGACCGTATCAGTGACCCAGAGTTCGACCGTATGTCGAAAACTTCGCACCATCACCAGCACGCCGATCATGATTGCTAATCCCACCATCAAGGCAGAGACAGTCACTCCGTTTCGGCCTGGACTGCGCGAGGCATGCTCCACGGCAATCCCCCTCATGACTCCCCCTGCTCCCCCTGCACGTCCTACATATTGTCGCGGACGCCGCCATCCAGTGACACAGATCGGGGCCAGACAGGCCAGACCGGCCAGCAGACAGAGCGTTGCCGCGTACCCCATGACAGGAACCCCATTGATGGGGCCTAGTAGACTCAAGAGCCCAGCAACCGCGAGCAAACTCAGTCCCATGATGGCGAGCATCCCCACTCGTAGCTGCTGACTCGCTTCATAGTCACCAGGAGCCAACGCTCGTACAGTCGCGGTGCGGCTGGCATCCAGGCTTGGACCGACGGCCCCGATCATGGACATAACGCACCCAATCATAATGCCTTCGAGCATCATGCTCCAGAATTGGCCGCTCTGGAATAGCCCTCCTTCGCCGGCCCCGACTGGAGCATAGAGATCCGAAATCGTTTGACTGAGCAAGGCCACCAGCTCTTGCGCGAGCACCATTCCGGTTGTACTTCCGGCGATTCCTCCCAACAATCCAAAGAACCCGGCTTCCATCAAAAACAATACTGCCACCCGAGACTGAGTCATCCCAATGGCTCGATAGATTCCGATTTCTCGTCTCCTCTGGGCGACGGCGAATGCCATCGTGTTGTAGATCAGGAACATCCCAACTAACAGGCCAACCCAGCTCAACACCGTCAGATTGAGACGGAAGGCGCGCACCATTTGCTCAACCTGCCTCGTCCTGTTGGCCGGCCGTTCCACCGTCAAATAGGGAGGCAGAACAGCCCGTAGGTCCTGTGCAACCTCATCGACGGTCTTTTGTTCGTCGGTCACGATATCGATTCGATCCAACTTCCCAACCATCCCGAACGTAATTTGTGCCGCAGCGATATCCATCACGGCCATGCGTTCCCATGATGAAGGTCGGTCCGGCCCATTTTGAAGAATCCCTGCAACCCGGCAGGTGAGACGCCTGGATCCAAGGAGAAGATCAACCTGCTCATCGACCGACAGCTTCCACTCTGTGGCCAATTGGGCTCCCAAGAACACCGCCTGTGGCTCGATCATCCCCATCAACTGACGTTCCGTTGACGGCTGGCTCATGCGGAACCCGCGTGTATTGAATTCGGCCAGAAGATCCAACCCCACCACTTGCACCGCTTGGTCGACGTGCTCTCCTCTCATGCGAACGGCCGTCTGTAGAATCACCGGCGATGCAGACGTTACGCCGGCGATGGTTCTGACCTGTCTAATGACCTGTTCATCAAGCCCAGTCTCCCCTCCTGACACTTCCAAGGTCGTAGGACCAGCCACCGTCAGGACCGCCTGTTCAAAGGACCGCAGCACGTCGACGTTGGCAGTCCGCACGGCGACGGAGGCCGACACGCCGAGCGCCACTCCAAGGATCGTCAGCAGGGTGCGTAACGGCCATTGCCGGACATGCGCGGTAAGAAGAAGGAGTAAGGCCCTTACAAAGGCAGGCATTGAGCGTGAAATAAGCTTTCTGCTGGGAAAGGTCTCATCGGTTCCGATAGACACATCCGCGCGCACGGCACAAATCAGTCATTTCGTTTACACGTATCCGGTCGTTTGCTAGAGTGACCTCAGACTTTTTCAGAGGAGGACAGATGGCCAGAAGCAAACACACCACCGCACTCCCGCTCCATCGGGTGGGACACCGTTCCAAACCTTCTCTGCATATTACGCCCCGTCAACGCGAGATTCTTCGATTGGTCGCGCTGGGCCATACTAATCGTGAGATCGGCGCGACACTGGACATCAGCGTTCGGACGGTCGAAGTCCATCGTTTCAACTTGATGCGCCGACTTAATGTTCGGAACGTCGCCCAGCTCCTGCGTCAGGCGCTGCAACAAAACTTGCTCCCTCGCAACTTCGGCATGAAATAGGCTCATAATTCCTTGAGCCGCCCCTGACATTCCACAATCGACTGGTATCCTTTTCTTCTCAAGACTGCGGTCAACTCCGCTTCCAGTCGTCCGAATACATCCAACCCTTCCTCCACCAACACCGTCCCGATTTGGACTGCCGACGCACCGCACAGGAAATGTTCGAACACGTCCATCCCCTCAACGATTCCTCCGGTTCCGATGATCGGCATCTTCCCATCAAACAACTTATAGAAGGCGCGAACATTCGCCAAGGCCACGGGCTTGATCAGTCGTCCGCCCAACCCGCCAAACCCGCCTTTTGGTTTAATGACGACGGCTTCGCGTTCCGGATCCACAACCAGGCCATTGCCCACCGAATTGATCATATTGAGAAAGTCGACTCCGCAACGCCCAAGGACCTTCCCCATGGCCTCATGGTGGGCCGGATCGAAGTACGGTGGCAACTTCACGCCCATCGGAACCGTGATGAGAGGCCGAACCTTTTTGAGCACGCGCTCCGACGTTTCCGGATCGTACCCAATTTGAGGCTTCCCTGGAATATTCGGGCAAGAGAGATTGACCTCAATAAGGTCTGGCTTGGCCGCATTGATCGCTTCCGCGATGGTCGGAAAATCTTCCTCCCCGAGTCCGGCCACGCTGGCGATCACGGGCTTTCCAAACCGCTTGAGGTGAGGGATCAACTCGGCGTAGGCTCGATAGCCGAGGTTGGGAAGGCCCATCGAGTTGATCGATCCTCCTGGAAATCCATAATACCGTGGCATGGGGTTGCCTTGGCGCGACTCAATGGTCATCGACTTCGTGACGATCGCCCCCGCACCGGATTTCCCCAGAGCCTCGAGCTCGTCCCGTGTGACACAGAGCGCTCCCGACGCATTCATGAAACAGCTGGGAAAGGTGACGCCCGCGATCGTTGTGGAAAGATCAATCACGAAGATGCCAGTTCGGTCATACGTTCGGTGCGCGCAATCAGCTGTCCATCTCGCATGGTCCACACATAGTCGGCGGCTTGCGCGGCCTGTAGGCTGTGCGTCACCAGCAGGACCGTCTGCCCTTCAGCCATCGCGAGCTCACGAATAAGCGCCATAATGCCTGCTCCTTGCTGAGAATCGATATTGCCCGTCGGCTCATCGGCCAAGAGGAGACGGGGCCCATGTGCTAACGCGCGCGCGATCGCAATTCGTTGTTGCTCTCCACCGGATAATTCGGCTGGTCGATGTCGGCGCCGGTGACTCATGCCCACGCTCTCCAACATATCCCCAACCCGTTTTGTTATCTCCCGCCCATTCTCCCCGCGCAACATCAGAGGCAGTGCAATATTCTCTTCAGCCGTCAAACCATGCACCAAGTGGAAGGCTTGAAAAACGATCCCGATCGTTTCACGCCTGATCTTCGTCCATTCGTAGCTGGTCAGGTTGTGGGTGGATCGCCCATCGAGCAGGATCTCTCCTGAAGTAGGCAGGTCCAAACCCGCGACGAGGTTCAGCAGAGTACTTTTCCCGCAGCCACTGGGGCCCACGAACGCACAGAATTCTCCAGGTTGAATCTCTAAATTGACATCGTGTAAAGCCGTGACCATGGCTTCTCCACGCGAATGGGTTTTGGAGAGTTGTCTCAATGTCACCATCGGTGGTCCGCTCTCTCCAATGACTAGTCGACCGGTGTACGGTCATTCTCATTCGTATAGCACAATAAATCGAAGGCCGACAACCTTGACACCGGCAGGCTCGTCGCCATAAAGAGAGGTGGAATACACACAAACGAAAGGCTGTCCATGGCCAATCCTGTCACAGAATCGGCCTCAGGTCTCCTGCGCCGCGCGCTCAGGTTCTTTCTTCCCGTTCATTGTTCGAGCTGTAACTCGCTTCTAGCAGATGATCCGATCCCTCATTTTTGCTCGGACTGCTGGAGTAAGATTTCCCTCATGCCTGACTCTCGATGCACCCGTTGTGACCACCCCTTCCCTTCTTCCATTGCCACGACCTACAGCCCAAACCATATTTGCCAACCCTGTGCCGAACGTCCGCCTTCCTATACGAAGGCCTGGACTCTGTACCCGTATATGCCTCCACTCCAGCATGCGATCCGCCTCTTCAAGTATCAGGGCAAAGTTTCCATGGCGGCTCCACTGGCCGCCCTCATGATCGCCCGACTCCCTCCACTCGATTCCATTGATGTGATCATGCCAGTACCCCTGCACATTGAGAGACTTCGTCAACGAGAATTTAATCAGTCCCTCCTGCTTGCTGATGACATCGGACGGACCCTCGATATTCCCATCGCGTACACGAACTTGATCCGAGCTATTCCTACTCCAGCCCAAACCACACTATCTCGCAAAAGCCGTCTAAAAAACCTTCGTCGAGCATTTGCCGTCCGACACCCCGATGCCATTGTGAAGAAACGCATTCTTCTGATCGACGACGTCTTCACGACTGGTACGACGGTGAATGAGTGCGCCAAGACCCTCCGGAAGGCCGGGTCTGGCGACGTGTTTGTGATAACGTTAGGGCGCACAATGGATCCCACTATGATTCCCGACCGCATCATGGCTCAGCGCCCACCGTCGCTGGAGCTCCTGGGAGGTTGATCGATGCCGATTTATGAGTACGCTTGTCAGGATTGTCACGGGAAATCCTCGGTCTTGGTATTGAATCCGCGCAATCCCAGCGTGGCCACCTGTCGGCATTGCGGCGGCTCGCAGATGGAGCGTCTCCTATCTCGATTTGCCGCTCCCAAGTCCGAGGAAGCTCGACTCGAATCACTATCAGATCCAGCGAACCTCGGAGGGATTGATGAAAATGATCCTCGGAGCGTCGCCCGCTTGATGAAGAAAATGGGACAGGAAATGGGCGAGGACGTCGACGATATCGAAGCGATGATGGACCAATCCAATGACGATGCGGGAATGCCAGAAGGCGGTGACGGCCTTTGACATGCACTGTCATATATTTTCGCTTGACATTCCCATGGTCGCCTCTAGAATAACGAGAGTGCTGGAGGCAGAATGCGGATTTTTCGATCTGGCCACAGGTGGAGTGATGAGCAGCGCCCCGAAGAGCGAACTGATGACCGCGATGGAAACATGCCAATATCTCAAGATTACTCAACGTACCCTCTATCGCTATCTTCAGAGTCGACAGATTCCCGCCTTCAAGCTGGGAAAGGAATGGCGATTTGTCCGTTCGGATCTAGAGCAATGGATTCGCGACCGAACCAGAACTGCCGTGAATTCCTAAATACAGGACATCACAATGTTTGCAGGTGAATACCTTTGCAAGGTTGATGAAAAAGGACGATTCATCGTCCCCTCACCGATCCGTGAACAGATCGAAGCTGACGGTCAGACCGTCATGTTCCTGAAGGGTCCGGAACAGTCCTTGCTCATCTATTCCACGAAAGAGTGGGAGAAGGTCCTTGAACGGACCCGGACGTCTCTGGATGAAGACCAGAGTCGTCTGTTTATGCACTTTGTCGTGTCCGAGGCAGGCTCATCAGATATCGATAAGACCGGGCGGATTCTAATTCCTGGTCGCTTGAGAAAACTGGTCCCTGTCGATGAGGATCAAGAAATCATACTCGTCGGCCTGTATCACCGCATGGAAATTTGGAACCCAAGCGAATGGCGCCGGTATCTTGCACGTACGGAAGATCGCTTTGAACAGAATATGGCAAAGATCGTGAATCTCCTCTAGCTCGGCTCCATGCCATCCGACCGACCTCGATACAACTTCCGTTCATCAAGGTGTCGACTTCCCCCAATATCCAGCCGTGGCAATCCCACCCGTTCATCTATCCCCAAAAAGTTGCTGCGGATCAACAATACGGCTCTGTCACTAAAATCTGCTCCATCGAACCCAGAGACTGCACTTCGGACACCATCGCATCTCCCAGTCGTGACATCGGACACGATCAAAGTCACATTGCCCGTCCCTCCAAGCATCAACCATCAATATGCAACGGTAAATGGACGTCGGTTGCTATCCTCCGCCGGACGGACGTACAAGACCTACGTCGGCCAGTACGTATGGCTGGCATTGGCCCAGTCCCCCGTTAAATCCTCTTTGCACAATCGACTTCGATCGGGGCCGCTCGCGCTCTCGATCCGATTCTTTTTCGCATCCGCCTTACGGCGCGACCTTGATGGGGGTCTGAAGATCGCCCAAGATGCGGTCTGCGAAGGGCTTGGCTTAAACGATAATCGCATCATCGAAACTCATCTATATAAGCATGTTGACAAAGCCGACCCTCGCATCGAAGTCTCGCTCTCGTTCATTCCCCCTCCTTGTCACTCAGGCTGACCACTCACTCCAGCACTTGCTCGGCTACAGTTCTTTCTGGTTCACGCCGATACCTGAGAGAGCTATGTCTACAGCCCTGCTTACGAATGGACGAACCTTCTGATGGCGACAACACGCATCTCCGTCAGTGAACTTCAGATCGGAATGTACGTCGCCCGTCTGGACCTGTCGTGGTTCCGCTCCCCCTTACTCCGCCATTCATTCCTGATTGAACAGTCTTCCCAGATTGACAAATTAGTGCGTGCAGGAGTGAAGATGGTCGACATCGACCTCGACCGTGGAATCACTTCTCCGCCCCATCACGCAACGGATATCATGCAGGTTGCACCCACGACAGCACCGACTTCGAGCCTGACACACCCCAAGCCTTTAGCCCAGCTGAACGAAGAATATGCCCAGGCGAAGCTGGCCAAGCAACAGATGGATCAATCCGTACAATCCGTTTTTATGACCATTGCGAAGACAGGAACGGTCAACCCTGAGCAGGCAGCCGAAGCGGTCCAAGAAATCACGATCGCCATGAGAACGCTCACCGACTCTGCTATTTTCATGGCCTTGAGTCAAAACCGGGCCGACGACTCCACGCTCAGCCAGCATGCACTGGCAGTCTGTACGCTGTCACTGGTGGTCGGACAAGCCTTCCAATTCAACCCCCTGGAGCTGCACGAGCTTGCAACTGCCGCTCTCCTACATGACATTGGGCTCTTACAGATCCGACCTGCCATTGTCCGCCATACGCATGTCTCGTCAGACCTTTCCAAGGCCAACCGACAGGAATTCGAGACCCATCCCCGCCGTGCCGTTCTGATGTTGGAGGGGAAAAGGGGAATTGAAGCCGCCACGCTTCATCTCATCGCGAATCATCATGCCTATCTTAATGATAGCGGCTATCCGCAAGAGTCACGCGGACAATTTACCTCAGACCCCACACGCATTCTGATGGTCGTGGATCGATACGATGAATTAACCACTGGATTCGGCGGGACTGCCCCACTGACTCCTCACCACACATTTCAACGCCTGTATCAGGAGGCTCGACAAGGCACGCTTGATCAACGAATTGTGTCATTATTCATCGCACGAATCGGTATCTACCCCATCCATAGTCATGTGCGGCTGAATACGCAAGAGGTGGCAGTAGTCACGAAACTCCATCAAGAAAAACTGCACCAACCGATCATCACCATCACCCACCAGCCAGGTGGCACGGAATACCCAGCGCCATTTGTCATCGATCTTGCGCACCAGGACGGCGATCCCCAGGTCCGGGCCATTGAAACAATAGTAGACATGAATGCGTAGGAAGGGACACCGGTGAGTGATTCGCCTATTCGTAGCGCAATGCGTCGATGGGATTGAGCCGAGCAGCCTTATTGGCGGGATATAAACCAAAGAATAGGCCCACCACAACGGAAAATACAAACGCAACGGCGATGGTATCACTTGAAATAATGGTTGGCCAACCGGCAATCACCGTCGTCAAGCGCGCCGCAAGCACTCCGAACAGGATGCCAATACAGCCACCGACCACACTGAGCGTCAGCGCCTCGATCAAAAACTGTATGAGAATATGAAAACGTTTGGCTCCAACCGCCATCCGAATTCCAATTTCTCTTGTCCGCTCAGTGACGGAGACAAGCAGAATGTTCATAATCCCAATACCGCCGACAAGTAACGAGACGGACGCGATGATCATCAACATGACCGTCAAGGTTTCGCTCGTCCCTTCCTGCACCTTTCCGATTTCGACCTGCGTACGAATGGTAAAATCATCAGGCTGCTCACCCTGCAAGCGATGTCGCGCCCTCATCACCTGACGGATCTGTTCTGCGGCATCTGCCAGATCCTCGGTTCGTTCCGTCGAAACAAACACTCCTCCGACCGATCCCAGGAACAAGGTTCCAAAGACTTTTCGCTCGGCAGTTGTGAAGGGGATAAAAACGACATCGTCCTGATCGGTTCCCTGAACAGACTGGCCCTTAGGAGATAAGACACCAATGACTCGGAACGGGACATTTTTAATCCGAATGATCGCGCCAACTGGTTCTTCACCTGGTTCAAAAATGTTTTCGACCACAGTTTGTCCAAGGAGCGCGACCCTGGCCGCACTCTCCATATCTGTTTGAGTAAAGGATCCTCCGCTGCTGAAGGACCAGTCTCGGATCGTGACATAGCTGGGTGACGCGCCCTGAACCGACCCATTCCAATTGCGGTTCCCATTCACGATTTGCATGGTGCTTCGTATGAGCCACCCCGTTTCAGACAGAGTGGGAATCCTTTTCTTTAGTTCCAGTGCATCGGCAACCGTCAGTGTGACGGCACCGCCTTGTGCGCCCCGCACGCCGCCGATGGTCATGTAACTGGGAAAGATCATAATGACGTTGGTCCCCATCGTGGCGATCTGCTTCTGCACCGCCTGTTTCGCCCCTTCTCCAATGCTGACCATCGCAATGACCGCTCCAACTCCGATAATAATCCCAAGCATGGTCAAGCCTGCGCGCAGTCTGTTTCGCCCGAGTACTCTCAACGCCGTGATGACGGTTAGCCACATGAACGCTAGCATTTACACACCCACTGCCTGCGATCGCTCCTTGGTTGCTCGATCGCTGAGGATCTGACCATCCTTGACGACAATTTCACGCGACGCATAGGCGGCAATATCGACTTCGTGCGTGACCAGGATCACTGTCATACCCTCACGATTCAATCCTTCAAGAATCCCCATGATGTCCTGACTGGACTCCGTATCAAGATTTCCGGTTGGCTCGTCGGCCAACAACAAAGAGGGTGAGGTCACCAGCGCCCGAGCAATCGCCACCCGTTGTTGTTGACCGCCTGAAAGTTGCGTGGGGGAATGATGTTCGCGCCCCTTCAATCCGACGCGTTGGAGCGCAGCCGAGGCCAGTGTACGCTGTTCTTTCAAAGACAGTCCTCTGTAGAACAGCGGTAACTGAGCGTTTTCCAGGGCACTGGTGCGGGGAATGAGGTTGAAGCTCTGGAACACAAAACCGATTTGCTGATTTCGGATTTCTGCCAACTGGTCGGGCCGCAATTGGCCAACGTCCACGCCGTTCAACCGGTACTGTCCCTTGGTCGGTTGATCCAGACAGCCGAGCATATTCATCAATGTGGACTTGCCGGATCCGCTTGACCCCATGATCGCGACGAACTCACCCCGTTCAATAGTGACACTCACCCCACGCAGAGCCTGCACCTCAACATCACCTACTCGATAGACCTTCCAAATATCTTCGCCGACGATCAATGGATTCACAGACCTAGCTCATCCTATGCGCCACCAGCGCAAATCATGACAATGGAATGATGGGGGTGACATATGCCTTATCCGCCGACGAGCGACGTTCAACATCGTGATCGAGGGATATCAGCGGCATCATCGAGAACGAGGGCGTTGCTGGTTCCCGAACCCCGGCGGCAAGTCACTCCCTTTTCGTTCGCCGAACGGCTGTTCAATACCAACAACAACGAG
Organism: Nitrospiraceae bacterium; assembly: GCA_919902665.1. GTDB lineage: Bacteria > Nitrospirota > Nitrospiria > Nitrospirales > Nitrospiraceae > Nitrospira_D. The sequence goes on along the minus strand of CAKKRK010000028.1, from coordinate 28,020 downwards.
ATCCCCTTCACTGAGACCGCCAGAGAGTAATTCAGTGGTGAGGCCATCTGAAATACCAGTTTGAACCGTCAGAGAAGCGAGGTCACCGCTCTCGCTCAACCTCCAGATTGCTTTCGACGGCAGCGTACCAGCATCTAGTTTAGTCGGACCTCCTCCATGCCTGCTTGGTACGTGCCCATCGGCCTCCCGACGACTCCCCTCACCCTTTGGGGGCGCAAATCTGAGAGCCGCATTAGGAACCTTCAGGATCTGGTCTTTCTGTGCCACGATGATCGACACATTGGCCGTCATACCGGGTTTGAGCCGTAGGTCCTTGTTATCCACTCCGACCACCACATTGTAGGTGACGACGTTCTGAACGTTGATGGGTGCGAGTCGCACCTGCCGGATAGTGCCAGTAAAGGTCACACCGGGGTAGGCGTCTACGGTAAAAACGGCTTCCTTCCCTTCGGCCATCCCTCCAATGTCCGACTCGCTCACATTGGTATCAACCTGCATTTTGGTTAAATCGAGGGCGATCAGAAACAGATTAGGCGTGGCGAAGCTGGACGCAACCGTCTGGCCAACCTCTACGTTACGCGCCACAACGATGCCATCAACGGGCGACCGAATGACGGTATATTTCAATTCCAGTTCAGCCGAATTCAACGCCGCTTCCGCTTGCTTAACCTGTGCCTCAGCAACCTTTAACTGTGCTTCCGAGCTTTGGAAATTTGTGAATGCAACATCAACGTCGTTTTGTGACACAAACTGCTGAGGCAACAAGGATTCCACGCGGTCCAGTTCTCGTTTTCGCTGCGCCAGGTCGGCTTTGGATCGTGCAACGTTTGACCGCGCCATCTCCAGATTGCTGGCAGCCTGTTCTCGGCGAGCCTTGAAGGGTTCAGGATCAATGACCGCGACCGTATCCCCAGCCTTTACCCGCGAGTTGAAATCCGCATGGAGACTCTTGATCATGCCCGACACTTGCGTACCTACCTGAACCGATACAACTGGATTGATCGTCCCCGTGGCGCTGACGGAAGAAATAACCTGACCTAACTCAATCGCCGCCGTTCGGTATCGAACAGGGGCCTTCCGCTCCCCGTTAAAAAACACGTAGCCACCGATGGCAAGTCCAATGGCTACAACACCGGCAATAAAAGCGATACGTCGCATATATCCTACAGGTGGTCTCGGAGGTGTCTCTATCCTAACAGGAAGACAAGAATCGATGCACCTCTCGGCTCACGCGAGCGGTGGCTCTCCCTTTCAAACCCAGGTATTTAGCTTAACACAAGCCCAACGGCCCACCAAGGGATGAGATCTCTTGATGGCGAAGCGCGGTCAAGGTAGTAATTGAGGAGGGAGAAATTCGTAGGATTATCCGGCCAAGAACCGGTCCAGGAACGTCGTCGACACATGGCCCTTCTGAAAGTCTGAATCATCGAGGATCCGACGGTGAAGAGGGAGAGTGGTCTTAATCCCTTCGATGACAAACTCGCCGAGCGCACGTTTCATACGAGCCATTGATTCCTGTCGATCGCGGCCATGAGTAATCAGCTTGGCAATCATCGAGTCGTAGTACGGGACAACCACCGAGCCTGACTCCATAGCGGAATCGACTCGCACTCCGAACCCTCCAGGTGGACTGTACTTGGTAATCATCCCGGGAGATGGCGTAAACTTCTCGGGATCTTCGGCATTAATCCGACACTCCATGCTATGCCCAGTCATCACGATATCCTGTTGTCGAATGGCGAGAGGATGACCTGCGGCCAGACGAATCTGTTCCTTAATCAAATCGATGCCAGTAACCATTTCAGTGATGGGGTGCTCGACCTGGATGCGGGTATTCACTTCCATGAAATAAAAATTTCGGTCTTTATCGAGCAAAAATTCGACGGTGCCCACGTTTCGGTAATGGGCAGCCTTGACCACCTCTACAGCCACCCGACCGATTTCCCGACGCAGTTTGTGATCGACCACCGGAGATGGTGTTTCTTCGACCAGTTTTTGATGTCGTCGTTGAATCGAGCAGTCCCGCTCCCCAAGATGCACCACCCGACCATGTTGATCGGCCAAGATCTGCACTTCAATATGACGCGGCTCTAGAAAGTACCGTTCGAGGTAGACCCCGTCGTTACCGAAGGTCGATTTCGCTTCAGCCTGCGCAGCCTGAAAGGCCCGGCTAAGGTCTTCGGCCTTATTGACGACACGCATACCTCGGCCTCCCCCTCCGGCCGTCGCTTTAATAATGACGGGAAAGCCGATCGTCTGCGCCGCCTGCAAGGCATCCTCCTCGCTGCGCAATTCGCCTGGGCTCCCGGGTGTGACCGGAAGGCCCCGCCTCGCCACGATTTCACGTGCCTTCGCCTTATCCCCCATCATGGCAATGTTTTCCGAGCTCGGCCCGATAAACTTGATGCCGATTGACTCGCAGACTTCAGCAAAATGGGCGTTCTCCGACAGAAATCCATACCCGGGATGGATCGCATCGGCACCCGTAATCTCTGCGGCACTCAAGACATTGGGAATATTTCGGTAGCTCAATGCCGATTCAGCCGGCCCCACACATACCTTTTCCTCGGCTGCTCGAACATGCAGGGCAAGCGCATCCGCTTCAGAATGAATCGCCACGGTCTTGATGCCAAGCTCCTTACAGGCGCGAATCACTCGCAGCGCGATTTCTCCGCGGTTGGCGACCAGAACTTTCTTAAACACGTCTCGGCTCCGATACGATGGCGAGAACCGCCTTTAGAATGACCTATGAAGCGGATGTGGGATCGATCAGAAACAGTGCTTGCCCATATTCCACTGACTTTGTATTCTCTACCAAGATCTTCACAAGGCGACCGTCCACTTCCGACTCGATTTCATTCATAAGTTTCATCGCTTCGACGACGCACAACACTTGTCCCTTCTTCACAGAATCCCCCTCTTCAACGTATGCATCCGCATCGGGTGAGGGCGATCGGTAGAACGTGCCGACGATGGGCGACGTGACGGTCAGAAAACCCGTGCTTGCGTCTGAAACGGATGTCGTGGCTGAAGTGGCATGCATCGGTTGTTGAGGCGGAGCAGGAATAAACTCCTGCACCGATGTCGCAAGCGGTCTGGTTGCGACATCCTGGCGGACGCGGATACGCATGCCTTGTTGTTCAAACTCAAGCTCGGTCAAATTATTACGCCGAAGCAGGTCGATCAGTTCTTGGATTTGCTTGGGCGCCCCCCCTGTGAGTGAGAGCTCATGACCAATCTCCTCCCCAGGCTGCGGCAACACAATCCGACGAGCCTTAGTCTTTGAATGAGCAGGTCGACGACGGCTCACCGAACACGCTCCACATAGGATCTGGTTCGAGTATCGATCCGGATTACGGTGCCGACCTCCAAGTAAAGCGGAACTTTGATCGTCGCCCCCGTTTCCACGACCGCCGGCTTGGTTCCTCCAGTTGCCGTGTCCCCCCGCACACCAGGATCCGCATCCACGACCTTGAGCTCAATGAAGTTTGGCAGCTCAACAGCGATCGGGCGATGCTCGTAGACGAGGATCTTGGCGACCATATTTTCTTTCAATAAATCGACGTTCTCTCCCAACTGACTCTTCTCAAACGTCAATTGCTCGTACGTCTCTGTATCCATCAGCGTATAGGACGCTCCGGTCGCGTAGAGGAACTGCATATCACGTTCTTCCAAATCAGGCTCCTCAAACCGTTCGCCTGAGCGAAACGTTCGGTCCAGCACATTTCCGGAGAGATAGCTTTTCAACTTCGTCCGTACGAAGGCACCACCTTTGCCAGGCTTGACGTGTTGAAAGTCGACGATATGAAAGGGCTCGCCTTCGACCATCAAGCGTACCCCACTACGAAAATCCACCGTAGAAATCACTCGCAACTCCCTTCTTATGAAGAACACAACCAGCCCGGTGATCTCCTCAATGCCGCTCTGTCTTCGCTCCGTCTACAGAGGTGCGACCACCAGAGGACCCCGTAGATCCGGTAGCAGATATGTGCTCGCACAATCCTCGCAAGGCCAAGAGATACCCGTTGGCACCAAACCCGGCGATCTGTGCCAATGCAACCCCCGATACATATGAATGCTGCCTGAATTCTTCACGCCGATAGATGTTAGACAGATGAACCTCAACAGTGAGCAACTCAACGGCGGCTAAGGCGTCGCGTATCGCGATGCTGGTGTGCGTGTAGGCCGCTGGATTGATGATAATGCCGTGATACCCGTGTCGTGCTTCCTGAATCCAGCCCACTAATTCCCCTTCAAAATTCGACTGATGAATAACCAGTTCAGCTCCAAGCTCACTACCCAGCTTTTCCAATGACGCATTGATCTCATCAAGAGTCGTCGTCCCATACATGGACTCCTCTCGATTACCCAACAGGTTCAGATTGGGACCGTGAAGGACTAGGATCCGCAACATGTCGTGTACAATACCCCCCTATCCACCAGCCTCACCCCATCACGTCAAGGGCGGCATTCTAGCAGTCCCCTCTCAGAGGGTCAAACCAGTGAAGTCATGGGAAAGCTCAAGAGGGGAGTTAAGAAGAGGCTTGGGGATCTCGGCGGCGCTCCTGGATCAAGTTGAGCCACTGCTCGAGGCGTGCGATCGCTGGACTTCTTGTTTTCTGTGCAGCCGAAACCGTGGATCTGGTTATAGGAATAGGCGCTTCCTCTGAACGAGGCACACTACTGGACAATCCGTTGGCTCCATCTTTCGTTGCCATCGCCGTACTATCGAAGGCGGATATCATACCCTCGCCATGAAGACGGTCAGAGTCAAGACTTGTAGTTTTCACCGGTTTCTCATGCAATACCTCTTGCGATTGTGCCATTCCCTGAGTCGTCGGTACCTCGAGCCCGGCACAGAGCGACAAGGCTTCTTGATCATGCGGATTTAAGGATAATATGACGTTGCATGACCGGATGGCCGATTCCTTGGCTCCTTGAGCCGTGTAGAGCTTGGCCAATATTCGATGCGCACGAAGATTGTCGGGGCTTACCTTGATGGCTTCTTCAAGAATAGCCTTCGCCTTGACCGGTTGGTTCATCTGCTCATAGGCGCGACCCAAGGCCACCATGGCCGTAATAAAACCTGGATAGGCCTTCAGCCCATCTTCAAGAACAGCAACCGCCTCTTCCCACATACCAGCTTTGCCGTACTCTTCTGCCAGAGGAATAAACACCTTGGACCCTGGATCTTTAGCAAAGACTAAGGCCAACCGATCAATTTCAGCGGCATTACCTACTTTTTTTGATTCTGACGCCATAGATTCAGTCACTCCACCAGGGACTCGCGACGAGGCGAGATGAGACAGAGCTCATGCACAGCAGTCAAAATTTCGTCGGCCAGACGCCGCTTGGGCATCAGACCCAGGACTCTCTGTTCACCTGCAGCCGAAAGAATGACAACCGCATTATCATCACTGCCAAACCCACCTCCCGCTTGCGTGACATCATTCGCAATGATGAGATCCAGCCCTTTCCCTCTCAACTTGTCTTTCGCATGCCACAATACGTGTTCCGTTTCCGCTGCGAACCCAATCACAATTTGCGATGTCCGACGCGCGGACAGCATGGCGAGAATGTCCGGGGTCGCTTCCAACTCAAGCACGAGCTCAGACTTCCCCTGCTTCTTGAGCTTCTGAGCGGCTTGATTTTTTGGACGAAAGTCGGCAACCGCTGCAGCCATGATCAGAACGGTAGCAGCAGAGAAATGTCGACTCAACGCATCGGTCATCTCGCTCGCTGTATTGACCGAAACAGTCGTCACTCCTGGAGGAGGCGTGAGAGAGGATGGCCCTGTCACTAAGACCACCTCCGCACCTCGATCCCGTGCGGCTTCTGCAATGGCGTACCCCATCTTCCCGGAAGAATGGTTCGAAATAAAGCGAACCGGATCAATGGGTTCCTGAGTCGGGCCTGCGGAAACCAACACCCGCTGTCCTTGCCAATCCCGCCGAGGGTTCAGCGCGGCATACACTGCATCGATGATTCGTGACTCTGACGGAAACCTCCCTTGTGCGACTTGTCCTGATGCCAGCGGACCGACTTCAGGATCAAGCACAACGACGCCACGAGCTCGGAGCACCTGCACATGTTGAACAACCGTGGGGTGTGTCCACATGTCCCCATCCATGGCCGGAGCGACAATCACGGGACACCGAGCGTTCAACAGCATCGTGCTCAACAGATCATCCGCCAGACCAAGAGCCGCTTTTGCCAGGAAATTGGCCGTCGCCGGCGCCACAATAATTGCATGAGCTTGTTCTGGGACAGCGAGATGGACCATTTCTTCATGAGATTCAAAGAGGTCCGTCGCCACTCGTCTTCCTGACAGGACTTCAAACGTAAGAGGAGTCACAAATTTCGTGGCAGCCTGAGTCATGACCACTGACACAGTGGCACCGTCACCCGCAAGCGATCGAAGCAACCCGACCGCTTTGTACGCGGCGATACTACCCGTTACCCCAAGGACAAGCCGCTTGCCCCACAGATTGGCCGGCACGTGTGCTTCCTCCAATGCCTACTCCTCAGCCGGAGCTACCGTCGGCGGCACCGTATCATCGACGTAGACACTGAGTTCCTTCTTGATTTCGCGAGCGTCCTCTCCCGTCATCATCGCGATGCGCTCGGTTTCACCTTCTTTCCCTCGTTTGGCTTCCTTCATGGCATCTCGGGCTTCTTTGCCGGTCATATACTTGACATGACCTCTCAGCACCTCGTCGAGCGCCATGGTTGTTTCTTTTGTGAAGCGCGAGGACCAAGTTGACTTCGCGCCTTGAGTCAAGTGCTTCGCACGCTGTGACGCGACGATCACCAGGCGGTGGCGTGAATCAAACTCATTGGGCGTGTATTGTGGCAACAAACTCAGCATGTCGATCATAGTCGGTCTAGCTCCCTCGTTATAAAGTGCATGACGGCTCCGTTCCCGGCGATGTTGCATCTTTCTCAAGAATAAAGCTTTGCTCAAGCCACTGCAGGTCCATCCGTTTGGTCTTCAGACGTTCCGCAATAAAGATGCTTTGCAGCTCACGGAGAGACTGCGTCAGATCATCGTTGCGGACAATGTAATAATATTCCCTGAAAGACCAGACTTCTTCTTTCACCTTTTGCAATCGGCGGACAATCTCCTCCTGTGAGTCGGATCCCCGACCTTGGAGTCGAGCACGCAGAATGTCCATCGATGGAGGGAGAATGAAAATATAGACAGCATCGCCAAATTTCTTTTTAATCTGAAGTGCACCCTGGACATCGATCTCCAGTAAGACATCGATACCCTGCTCCATCTTATCCATTAAAGGCTTCTGCGGTGTGCCATACCAATTGGAATATACGTGGGCGTACTCCAAGAACTCATTTCTGGCAACCATATCGTGAAAGACATTCTCATCGATAAAGAAGTACTCGCGTCCGTGTTCTTCTCCTGGACGCGGTTTTCTGGTCGTGAACGACACCGAATACCACAGCTCTGGGACCGACGCCACAACCTGTTTACACAAAGTCGTCTTCCCTGCGCCTGACGGAGCTGAAATGATGTAGAGAATGCCCCGACGTTCAGGAGCTTGCCGAGCCTCCGTCACACCCGAAGGAAGGTTACTTGTGGGCATCGCGGTACTCATTCGACATTCTGTATCTGCTCACGTATACGCTCAAGCTCGGCTTTCATTCTCACCACATCGGCCCTGATCTCCGCGTCGTTGGATTTCGATCCAATGGTGTTGACCTCCCGGCCTAATTCCTGGAGAAGAAAATCCAATGTCTTTCCCACTGACTCGGTCCCTTGGAGCGCACGCTCAAACTGTACCATATGCGTGTCTAGTCTGACCAATTCTTCTGTAATGTCGCACCGATCCGCATACAGGGCCAACTCTTGATTGAGCCGAGGGATGTCTGGGATAGCGTCTGCCAACAACTTCTCCACTCGCTGCTTCATACGGTCGAAGGTTTCCTGTGCAATGAAGGGAGCACGGGACGAAACCGATCTCCTGCACTCACGCACGTGCTCGAGCCGAGCCAGGATATCCTGCGCAAGCAAGGCTCCCTCTTTCTCCCGCATTTTCACCATATCCGACACCGCGAGCAGCCCCAGTTTCTCCACCACTTTTGTGAGCTTAGGATCGTCGGCCGCCTGCTCAGAAAGCGCGACAATATCGCGAAAACCCGCCATCAGTCCGATGTCAATGGAGCCTTTAAGTTTCAGCGTGCGCTGGAGTGTACGGAGAGCCTGATGGTACTGCTTCGCTAGTCCGACGTCAAGTTGCACTACGCGAGTACTTCCCCGACTCCCTTGTAGCAACACTGTGAGATCAACCCTTCCACGTACACAATGTTGTTGGATCGTCTTCTTGAAGCTTTCTTCTAGCCCACTCATTGACTTCGGCAGACGAATGGAGGTTTCAAGAAAACGATGGTTCACCGATCTCACTTCAACGCTGGCAGTCCCGTCGGACCATAGTCCCTGTCGCTGGCCGAATCCTGTCATACTCTTAATCATGTCGGTAGTTTTCCTTCCCACTCACAGACATCGTAGATCGGGCAAACAAGACAGCGAGGCTTTCGAGCAAGGCACACATACCGACCATGAAGGAGCAACCGCTGAGATACACCCGTCCACTGGGTTTCCGGATACACCGCTTGCAGGTCACGTTCGATTCGCTCGGGATCACTCGAATGGGTCAGGGCGAGTCGGTTGGCCACCCGTCGCACATGTGTATCGACCACAATACCCGGCTTCCCAAATACGGCCCCAAGGAGTACATTCGCTGTTTTTCGCCCGACACCAGGTATCGCTGTGAGTTCTTCCATTGTATTGGGAACTTGCCCCTTGAACTGCGCCATAACGACCTGCGCACAACCAATCAAGTTTTTCGCCTTACTCTTGTAAAAACCAGTTGATCTGATCAACGCCTCCAGTTCCGTCGACATTGCGTTAGCCATCACGTGAGGTGTGGGATACCGCTTAAAGAGAGCCGGCGTGACCTGATTCACTCGCTGATCCGTGCACTGCGCGGATAGAATGGTGGCAACCAACAGTTCCCACGGAGAACGATGAGTTAATTCCATCACAGCCACCGGCATGGCGTGACGGAGACTCATCGCAATCTGCGCTGGACGGTCGAGAACGGACGGCATCCTCGTGGGTTTGACTTTCTTCATGGCGGCCAGATTGTGCAGAGGTTACCGACGAGATGCAAGCACCAGCGCATCGTCCTGCAGCGGCAGGCCAGCAATCTGACGTTCACCGACTGGCAGAGATCTCACGTATGCTTCCAGCTGAGCGAAGAGAGGACGAAGTGTCGTGGGCTGGAGCGCCGACAGACCAATGGCTCCATACCGTCGGCAGAGCAACTCAGCGCGCGCGGGGGACACCTGGTCACACTTATTCAGCACCACTAATCTCGGTATCGCGTTCAAATGCAAGTCCTCAAGAATGGCGACAACCGCGGTAATCTGAATGTCGATGTCTGCGGCGCTGCCGTCGACAACATGCAGCAGGAGATCAGCCTCTCGTAGTTCTTCGAGCGTTGTCCGAAAGGCGCCGACCAGTTCTTGCGGAAGATCCCGGATAAATCCTACCGTATCGGTGATGATAACTTCGCGATCCTCCGGGAACCGCAGGCGACGACTCGTTGTGTCCAGAGTTTCAAACAACCGGTTTTGAGCTGACACGTGGCTGTTTGTTAGCACATTGAGCAACGTAGACTTACCAGCGTTTGTGTAGCCTACCAGGGAAACGACAGGGAGTCCGTGCCGGTCTCGCCTGGACCGACGTTGGTCTTGCTGGCGCCCAAACTGTGTTAGCTCTCGTTCTAAATGCGTGATGCGGTCTCGCACACGGCGACGATCAGTCTCCAGCTTGGTTTCACCCGGCCCCCGAGTACCGATCCCGCCACCCAGACGCGAGAGTTGGGTGCCCTTTCCGGATAATCGTGGAAGCAGGTACCGCAACTGCGCGAGTTCCACCTGCACTTTACCTTCACGGCTGTGGGCTCGGCGGGCAAAGATATCCAGGATCAGTTGTGTCCGGTCGATCACCTTGATATCAGTCATCTCTGAAATGGCTCGCAATTGAGCCGGTGACAATGTTTGATCAAAGATCACCATGTCGGCGCCCCGATGAAGGGTCTGAATCAGGACGTCCTTCATCTTGCCGCGGCCCAAGAGATAGCGCTGATGCCCGTCCGGTGTTCTTTGCACGACACGGTCGACCACCGTGACGTCGGCGGAGGTTGCCAGCTCCGCCAATTCGGCTAAACGCTCTTCCTGCTCGGACCGGCTCTTGACAGAGGCGCTGACAAGGATCGCCGATTCCTTACCGCTCTCAATCGCATAGTGAGCTCGCGCCTGCTGAAGGTCTGCCTCAAGCTCTTCGATGAACTGGTCGAACATCAGTGTGAGATTGTGGAACGGAACAGCCTTGAGCACTTTGAACAATTGACCGGTCGAATTGGGTGCCAGCAGATGAGCGAGATACAAATTGCCTAGTTGCCCATCCTCCGTGACGGAGAGCAGGCCGATCAGATCAAGTCGCAAGAAAGCGAGGTCTGTCAGCACCTCTTGACTAATGGGCTGATCGTGCAATTGCGTTCGAATGAACCTCAAGCCACGGAGCGATCGCGTGCCCGTACGGAACAGGGTCAGCGTGGTGGAAGACAACGTCAATTCCGTTCCCACAATCACGTCCTGAACTTGTCCACGCCTGGTCAACAGCACGCCAATCGGGCGACGAAGCTCAATGGTCAGTTGGGCCATTGCCTTTGCGAGCTCCGGGGTCATGACCATGTTGGGTGAGACACGACGTCGGTAGAGTCGTTCAACCGACGCGACTTGGCTAGTACGCAGTCCTGTGATCTGACCTCGGATATCAGGAATGGGCGCTCTCCTTATCCCTTAGAAGAACCAATATGCGATCGGTTTTCGTCATGAATCGTCTCGAATCTCTCAGCCGGACTGATATCGAGATCTGCCTGCGGTCGTTCTCCGTTCATCAGCAACTGCCGCCCCGCCGAGGCAATCATGGCAGCGTTGTCGGTGCAATACTCGATAGCCGGCAACGATAGGCGAATGCCTTCACGTGCCGCACGCTCGCTCAGTAAGACCCTCAACCGTGAATTAGCTGAGACTCCTCCTACAACTGCAAGCGCAGTCAGGTTTGACTGCCTGAGGGCTACAAAGGCCTTTGTGGCCAAGACCTGCACAATAGCCTCTTGATAACTGGCCGCTAAGTCGGCCGTCTGATCAGGTCGCAGAGAACCATCCATTTCTCGTAGCTTATACAACAACGCCGTCTTCAGACCACTGAAACTGAACTCAAGACTGTTCTTTGCCCTGTGGAATCTTGGAAATCGAATGGCCTGTGGATCTCCGGAACGTGCGATTCGATCAACGGCCGGTCCACCTGGATACCCCAAGCCAAGCATCTGGGCTCCCTTGTCAAAGGCTTCACCAGCGGCATCGTCGCGAGTACGTCCCAGCAGGGTACACCGACCACCGACTTCATGGCGATAGAGATGAGTGTGGCCGCCCGATACAACCAGCACAATGCAGGACAACGGGAATGTCGGATCGGCAAGCCATGCGGAGGCGATGTGGCCCTGCAGATGATTGACTCCGACGATCGGAATCCCCAAGCCGTAACTCAAGGCCTTGGCGTAATTCACTCCCACCAAAAGCGCCCCAGCCAATCCAGGTCCCTGGGTGACGGCCACGGCACCGAGAGCATGTTTTGAGACTTGGGCGGTCGCCAAGGCTTCTTCGACAACCAAATTGATCATCCCAAGGTGGGCCCGTGCGGCTAATTCTGGAACGACGCCACCGAACTTTTCATGGACGGTCACTTGTGAAGATACGACGTTGGAAAGCACCTCTCCTGCACAACTGAGTACGGCAGCAGCTGTTTCATCGCATGAAGACTCGATTCCAAGAACTGGGCACGGACGCCATTGGGTCCCAGGTTGAAATTCAGACTGATGAGGGGAGGAAGACATCTCGTTACGAATGGGCTAGATGGCATTGAATAACAAAACGGCCCCTGCAGCGATCCGCCACAGAGGCCGCTCACGATTGCCTGGGGACGTGAACGATCACAAAGGGCACTAGACTCCGGCCATGGCCTCCTGCTCGATGAAAGCCGGGGCTCCGTCCCGCAGAACCACTTTTACCTTGCGGCTTTCTTTGAAGCGTCCTCTGATGAGCTCATCGGAGAGCGGGTCACCGATGGCACGTTGGATCGCCCGACGCATTGGCCTCGCTCCGTACAACGGCTCATAACCCTCTTTGATAAGCCATTGCTTAACTTCATCGTCGACCTCAATCTCAAGCCCTTTATCCAATAGGCGGAGGTTCAACTCACGAAGCAGGATATCCAAGATGCTATAGAGCTGCTCTTTTTCCAGCTGATGGAAGATCACGATTTCGTCGATCCGGTTCAGGAACTCTGGACTGAACGACTTCCGAAGCTCTCCGAGTACTTCTTCCTTCTTCCGACGCGTGGCTTCGCCCTCTGTGCTCTGGAAACCAAGAGAAACACCCTTCTGAATCATTTTCGTCCCGATGTTGGACGTCATAATGACAACCGTATTTTTGAAATCAATCTTTCGTCCAAGACTATCGGTCAGCACGCCGTCGTCTAATACTTGAAGGAGAACATTGAACACATCCGGATGCGCCTTTTCAATTTCATCGAACAATACGACGGAATAAGGCCGACGGCGGACTTTCTCGGTCAGCTGCCCCCCCTCTTCGTACCCCACATAGCCGGGAGGCGCGCCGAAGAGCCGCGAGCTTGTAAATTTTTCCTGGTATTCAGACATATCGACACGAATCAACGCATCTTCGCTGTTGAACAGAAACTCTGCCAATGTCCTGGCCAATTCCGTTTTTCCGACACCTGTGGGCCCGAGAAAGATGAACGAACCAATAGGCTTCTTGGCTTCCTTCAAACCGGCACGAGAACGGCGGATGGCACGAGCAACCGCAGAGATCGCCTCATTTTGACCGATGACTCGTTTATGGAGAAACTCTTCCATGCGCAAGAGCTTGTTGGACTCTTCTTCTTCCAACTTAAAGAGCGGAATACCGGTCATTTTTGAGACAACATAGGCGACATCCTCTTTGCCGATCACAGGCTTGTTCTTTTCCTGATTCTTCTTCCATTCTCGCTTCGATTCGTCGAGCAGCTTGCGCAGCCGCTCTTCTTCCTCACGATGCCGTACGGCCTCTTCGAAATTCTGCATGGAGATCGAGAGCTCCTTCTCTCGCGACACCTTCTTCAGCTCTTGCTCCATCGCTTTCAATTCAGAAGGGAGGGCGTAGGTCTGGAGTTTGGCACGCGAGCCCGTTTCGTCGATTAAATCGATCGCCTTGTCCGGAAGGAACCGGTCGGTGATGTACCGATCCGCCAACTTCACGGCCTCAACAATGGCGTCTTCCGTGATTTCCACTCCATGATGCTCTTCGTATCGATCCCGAAGCCCTTGGATAATACGGACCGTTTCGTCGAGATTGGGCGGCTGAACGTGGATGGGTTGGAATCGCCGTTTCAAGGCACCGTCTTTTTCAATATGCTTTCGGTACTCGTCCAAAGTCGTAGCCCCAATGCATTGGATCTCGCCGCGCGATAAGGCCGGCTTCAACATATTGGAAGCATCAATAGACCCTTCCGCAGCCCCAGCCCCAACGAGGGTGTGAAGCTCATCGATGAAGATAATGATATTGCCCGCTTGGACAATCTCCTTCATGACCACCTTGAGGCGTTCTTCAAACTGTCCACGATATTTTGTGCCTGCCACGAGCGACCCTAGATCCAAGGCGATGACCCGACGAGAGAGCAGGTTGTCAGGAACTTCAGATTGAATGATGCGCTGAGCTAGTCCCTCGACAATCGCGGTCTTTCCCACACCAGACTCGCCGATAAGGACGGGATTGTTTTTGCTTCTCCGACTGAGAATTTGCAACACACGTTCGATTTCATCAGCTCGACCAATCACCGGGTCCAATTGACCTTCTTGAGCCATCTGCGTCAGATCACGGCCAAACTCATCCAACGCCGGGGTATTGCTCTTTCGATCACGTTCACGTGGAGCAGATTTTCGCAAAAATGTGACGGTCAACTGACGCGCCGTCAGAAGATTCGCGCCCAAACTCCGAAGAATTTTCCCACCGATCCCCTCTTCTTCCCGCAACAGTCCAAGAAGCAGGTGTTCACTACCGATGTGGTTGTGGCCCAACAGGCGAGCCTCTTCAACACCATATTCAATAACCTTCTTCACGCGTGGGCTAAATGGGATTTCCCCAAACGTCATCGTCGCACCGCCGCCGGGAAGATTTCGCTCGATTTCCAACCTGATCTGCTCAGTAGAAAGCCCCATCTTTTTCAGAATCATAAGGGCAATGCCATCAGACTCGCGAAGGATGGCCAGGACGAGATGTTCAGTCCCTAGATAGTCGTTTTGGTGCCGCTCGGCCTCCTCGCGCGCGAGGATGATGATCTTTCGACCTTTGTCCGTGAATCGTTCGAACATCCTGCCTCCTTCTCAGAGAGTAGAAACTCCTGGCCGCGTTCGAGCAAAACCCTTGAAAAACCTTGGTGTGATTCTAACCACAGTATGATTGAGAGTCAAGATTGTGCGGAGAACAAGACAGCGAGATAAAGACCACCTCACCCCCACCCCTTCTCTTACTTCTGCTGTGTCAACAGGACCAGAACCTCAATGGACTTTCCGTTGACATGAAAATCAGCATCCCGATACAATCACACTCCTCCTTCGCCCAACCATATGCCTGGTATCCATGAAAAGTAAAAGCATTGGGATCTTGACCAAGCCCAAGTTCCCCGAAGTAAGAGACACGCTGCTCGGCGTGGCTGCCTGGCTTCGAGCCCGTAGCATTGATGTCTTGCTCGATACAACATCTGCAGCACTCTTGAACGAGGTCGGAGGAATTCCCAAGACTCAACTGGCTCAGAAGGCCGATGTTCTCTTGGTGCTCGGAGGGGATGGCACCATCCTCAATGCCGCACGGCTCGCAGCAGAACGGAGCATTCCCATCCTGGGTGTCAACATGGGAGGCCTTGGATTCTTAACGGAAGTCCGATTGGATAACCTTTATCCTTCCCTCGAACGGGTATTTGCCAACGATTTTACTCTTGATGAACGACTGATGCTGACAACCCACATCCATCGGCATGGGGAAACCGTTGCGAAAGGCATCGTACTCAACGATGTGGTCATCAGCAAAGGTACCCTGGCTCGCATGATTGAACTCCACATCGCCATTAATGGCCAGTTCGTGACGAATCTGCGAGGGGACGGCCTGATCATTGGCACACCGACAGGCTCTACGGCCTACTCACTCTCTGCCGGAGGGCCTATCATGAATCCAGCCCTACAGGCGCTCATCCTGACGCCAATCTGCCCACACACACTGACACATCGCCCCTTAATCGTGCCAGGCAATGTCGTCATTGAAGCAACGTTGACGAGTAAGGATGAGGGATCGATGGCCACACTTGATGGGCAGGTCGGCGTCTCCATCACACAAGGAGATACCGCAGTCATTCAAACTTCAGACTATCGGACCCAATTGATCAGATTTCCAGAAAGTCACTACTACGAAGTGTTGCGGGAAAAACTGAAATGGGGGCATGCGTAAGACTGAAACCTTCCAGGCCCTTCACACTCTCCCCTGCTCAATATATTTGAGCATCTCCTGATTGGCTGAAAACTTGAACTCTCCGATACAATCAGACTTCTCGACGAATGAGTGTTCTGCCATATCCAACGCCCGCAACCCATTCACGTCGACCGGGCGACTCTGACGTTGCCGCAAGCGCGCGTGCAAGCGATCCAGAACAATGTTGACGTCTCCCTCTCCCGCCTTGGTCGCAAGGTACCGTTCGACCACCTCCGCACACCAATCTCCGTCGCGCTTTGCGACGCCGACGAGGCCCTCACTGGCTTTCCGAGCCCAACCGGCCAAAAATACGCCGTCCATCACCTTACCTGCAGATTCATCGTAGGCCTGGAAGAGCGCATCATCGGGGTCATTCCCAGTCTTGTTCGGGTTCGTGGTAAACATACCGTTCTTATAGGGTAGCCCGACCGTCTCATCTACCTTGTCGCCGACGGCAAAGACAACTGAATCACAAGGAAACTCGTAATACGCCTTCAAGCCCGCTGCGACCGTATCCTCACCCTTCGGATCAAGTCTGTTGTCTTCCATTTCAAGTCCACGAACCCGATTATTGCCGTCAACCAGAATACGCTTCGGCGACGCAAGGAAACGGAAGCCCATCTTTGTCTCGGATACCTTCGCCTCACATTTGGTAAATTCGTCTGTGAGTGCCTTCAAAACCTCATCGGGATTCTGGCCAACCTTGGCAAGACGGTCCTTGATGCGCTCAAACTCAGCTTTGATCCCCTCGAGGTCCATGTTGGCACAAATGCTGCGAATCTCTTTTGGATTGTACTTACGTTCCACAGGACCCCGTCTTACGATGGCCGTGACCCTCGCAACTTTCTTGTAGCGGACCAACCAGTGGGCAATATCCACCATCACATCTCCCGCCCCGATCACAGCGACGTGTTGTCCCATTTCAAATGGACGGTCGCCGAAGCCCGGCAAACGATTGAAGTGATAGACCACATCTTTTGCGTGAAACACGCCCTGAGCCGAGTCCCCCTCGACACCGATGGCCTTGGTCCCCTGCGCACCGATCGTGAAAACCACCGCGTTCGCACCCAGCTCGCGCACATCTTCGACCGTGAGGTCCTTTCCGGTCCCGATGGAGACATTCCCCAAATAATGGACGTTCTTCTGCTGAAGAAGTTCCCAGTACTGTTTCTTGAGCCCGCCGCGGAGTTTCAGCTTAGAGGGGAAGATCCCGTATTCAGCCAATCCACCGAATTTGATATCACGGTTGAGAATAATGATTTCGTGGCCGGCTTTCGAGAGCGTGCTGGCAACAGCTAGCCCAGCCGGTCCTGCTCCTGCCACAACAATCACTTGCGTCTGCGTCCCGCTCATAACAGTGTTCCTTCAGAGGTTAAGCGATAGAAAAGCCTGCAATATCAATGGATCGCGGACTGTAGCATAGCCGTTCCCGCACTGTCAAAACGCGTAACCAGAGCTCTGACATAGCTGACTGAATCTCTTCTTGCGCACCTCTCTGCTCTCGACTAGAATACCGCCGATTTCAACAAGGAGACTTCTCTGTCGTTCCACCACTTCCTATTTAGCGTCACAGACCTTACACCCACTATTTCTCATATCTTTCGTGTGCAGACCGGTCAACCTTCACCATGCCATGCCCTAGGCGAACAATTCATTGAACAACGCCATGTCCAGTAGCCCATCAATCGCTCCGCTGTTCGATGAAACTCCCCCACCGTTCATACATTTCCATCACATCGGCAAGGAGGATGGTGCAACGCCTCTCCGGAAGCTGGGCATGGATGAAGCCTACGCTGTACCCAACTTTGAACTCGCTGAAGCGCTAATCACCCGTGGCGCTGACAGCGCACGCATTGCTATTCATTCTACTGAAAACCAGTCTCTAGGATATTCCCAAGTGGAGGCAGGTACACCGCTCATCCCCGACTCACCGTTCGATTTCAAACAATCGATCGTCATTGTCCTCCCAACATACAATGAACGCGGCAATCTTGAGGCGCTTGTTCGGGCAATCAGTCAATATCTTGTCGCTGAT
This sequence comes from Nitrospiraceae bacterium, assembly GCA_919902665.1. Classification (GTDB taxonomy): domain Bacteria; phylum Nitrospirota; class Nitrospiria; order Nitrospirales; family Nitrospiraceae; genus Nitrospira_D. The sequence continues at coordinate 10,319 of CAKKRK010000028.1, read as the reverse complement.
ATCGTAGTCGTTGATGATAACTCCCCAGACGGGACTGGAGAATTAGCCGATCAGCTCAGTTGTCGGTATGGACATGTACACGTCCTGCACCGGCCACACAAAGAAGGACTTGGGCCAGCCTATCTCGCGGGATTCACGTGGGCACTGCAGCGGAATTACAGTCTTATCATTGAAATGGATTGTGACTTCAGCCATGCGCCCTGGGATCTGCCCCGCCTGGTACACCGAAGCCACACTGCCGACCTGGTGATCGGAAGTCGCTACGTGCCTGGCGGCGGGACCGAGAACTGGAACGCCCGCCGTCGTTTCGTCTCTCGCTGCGGGAATACCTACGTCAGCCTCTTCCTGGGCTCAACCATCCACGACTGGACAGGAGGATTCCGCTGCTATCGTCGTGAGCTCTTGGCACGGATGAACCTCGCCACCGTCCGAGCAAAAGGGTACATCTTTCAAGTGGAGCTCGCCTGGCGGGCCATGCAGCTGGGTGCGGATGTGAATGAGCTACCCATCCGCTTTTGTGATCGCATTGAAGGTCAAAGCAAGCTCGGCTGGCAGTCCATCGCCGAAGCGCTAATGGAAGTACCCCATATGTATCTTTTTGGTCTAGGCAGTCGATAAGCCATTTCGCTTCATTTTTCGAGTCTTCCAGCAATCCCTACCTGCATCAAATCGAGCGTGAGCCGTGTCACCCGCTGGTACTAACACAGAGACTCATGATTCAAGCACGATCGAATGAGAGAAACCTCTGGATCGGGTGGATCCAGCTTGGTCAGATCGATGATGAGTTCGTCCTTAGAATTAGCTAAAATCCCATCCAGCAGGCTGCTCTTCATCGGAACAACGGCCTCAGCTGGTTCAAACCTTAAATCAAAGCCTTTCGCGGCGGTCGGTCGCATCGGATAACGCCGATCATAGATCATCCCATAGGCCGGGATGCCGTAAATAATTTTCCAATTTCCTAGAATAATGTGCAGTTCCGTCCCATGAACGTAGAATCCACCCGTCGTGATAATTCGCCGGGCGAATGTCTGCGGCTGGCTCAAATAAAAGGTCACTCGTTCGTTGTCCTTCGCCTCAGCCAGCGCCTCCGATAGACGCACAGACAAGAGAGCCAACTCCTCCTCCGTGAAGGCCGGAACTAAGGGAGACTCTCCCCTCATCCACCGCTGCAGCGCAATCCAATGCTCCTGCACCTTCAAACCCGACAAAATCGTCCGCAATTTATCCGGTTCGATTATAAACGGATGCGTATGGTGACTCGGTGGCCATTCCGCGAGCACTTCCGAGTCCTCTTCCAACCGTACAAAATTGACCGGATCCTCGTAAATAATTCGCGCTGGCACATGCGGAGCGGCACAACCGGCCGACAGGATAGAGCACACAGTGAGGAGGCCGGCAATGATCCACCCTGCCCGATTATGGGTCTCCTTACAGCTCACTTCTTACTCCCTCTCTGTTACCCCTCGCTGATCGTGACGGTCATCTCGGCTCGCTCCAGCGGATTGTCTTGCCCGTCACGCTTCATAGTGACAATCTTGTCGGCTACCTCCATTCCGCTGACCACCTCCCCAAAGGCCGTATATTGCCAATCGAGAAAATTGGCATCTGCGACACAAATAAAGAACTGTGACCCAGCGCTATCCGGATCGTTCGAACGGGCCATCGAGACAATACCTCGCTTGTGTGGCGTACTGTTAAACTCCGCCTTTACTTTATGACCAGGTCCACCCATTCCGTGAGATGACCGGTCGGAATTCTTACTATTGGGATCCCCACCCTGAATCATGAACCCGGGAATGACCCGGTGAAATGTCGTCCCATTGTAAAACCCATCCTTGGAAAGCTTCACAAAGTTATTAACGTGACCAGGCGCCACATCCGAGAAAAACCTGAGTACGATTTCTCCCATGGGTTGTCCCTTACTTGTCACGGCTATTGTTGCCCGTGTTTTCTCGCCTATCTCAACCATTACAGTCGTCCTTTCTAAGTTTAGCGAAAGAGAAATGGCGGGGGCGCGATTCCTACCTCCAGCCCCTGATTGACGGCTATCCAGGAGGCGCCATCGTCGCTACGAAACACCCCGGAACTCGTCCCCGCGTAGAGACCTTTATCACCCGATCCGATCAACACTTGCACCGCAAGGCTCGTCAGGCCTTTATTGAGGGGAATCCATTGCTTGCCCTTATCGATGGTCTTAAAAATTCCATTCCCGGTTGCCACGACGACTCCTTCGTCACTGAATACAACACCCCGGATAGAGTCGTTAGGCAGGGCCCGGCTGATTGGTCGCCACGTGAGTCCGCCGTCGGTACTTCGAAAGACTCCGCCGTCAAACGTGCCGGCCAAAACACTCTGGTCCTGATCAATCACCAACACACGAATGAAATTTTCGATCATTCCCTCGTGATCCTTCAACCCATGCCGCATACGCACCCACCCGGTTGAGCGAGGGCTGAACCGAAAGACGCCTTGACCGGAAGTCCCGGCGAACAAGGTTCCATCAGTCGCGCGAGCAAGTGCATGAACGAGAATATCATCTAATCCAGACGTCACAGGCGTCCAACGATCCTCGGAGCCATGCAGGCGATACACACCATCTCCGGTACCGGCAAACAGTTCGTGGTCCACCACCAATAAGGCCTTGACCTCAAGCCGTTTGAGCCCCACATTGACCGGCTGCCAGCTGTTCCCTTTGTCTCGTGAGCGAAACACTCCACCACGAAACGTACCGGCATAGACGGCTCCATCTTTCGCGGAGGCCAAACTCAAAATAAACGGATCAGTGATGCCACCCCCTACTGGAGCCCACGTCGCGCCTCGATCCACGGTTCGAAAAATCCCATGCCCGAAGGATCCGGCATAGAGGACTCCATCGCTCCCTATCACAAGAGCCTGCACGCTGGCTGCAGATTGTTCAGATGGCCCCGAGGCCGTCAAAGTCTCTGCAATCCTCAGCGGATCGGAAGCCTGGAGACTCTCACCGCCGCCCAGGCAGAGAAAAGCACCCCACATTACGATCACAGAGGCAATCGTGCGAATGCGCTGAGCCTTTACGGTCCGATGCCTCATCGTAGCCTCGTTCCAGCGGTATTCATCGGCAGATCCGGATCGAGCGGCAAATCGATCCCCCCTGAGTCCGGTTTTCGCCCAAAAATTCGAGCGCCGATAATCCCGATCTCATACAACGCCATCAGCGGAACCGCCATCAAAAGCATGGTAAAGAGCGTGGCATCAGGAGTAACGACGGCAGAGACAATGAGACACAACAAAATGGCATGTTTGCGGTAACGAGCGAACATGTCCGCTGATACCACTCCAGTCATTGCCACAAGACTCATGACTAAGGGTAGCTCAAACGCACAGCCGAAGATGAGCAGAAATTTCACGTTAAAATCAATATAGGTGCCAACGCTCAACTGCGGAGTGATATCACGATCAAGTCCAAAACTCACGAACAGATCGATCACGAGCGGCAAAATCACGACATTGCAGAAGACCAACCCTACCGCGAACAGCCCCCCAGCCACCATGAATAGCGGGATCGCCCACCGCTGTTCCTTCTGCAGCAAGGCGGGCTCGATAAACTTCCAACACTGATAGAAAATGACCGGCAAACTGAGAATGAGGGCTGCCAACAACGACACCTTGATCGAAGCGAACAGCGCCTCCGTTGGGCCATAAAACGCCAGTTGGTTTGAAAAGGGTCGGTTGAGCCACGCCACCATTTCGGTGGAAAAAGAGAAGGTCAGCACCAACGCACCCAAGACCGTCGCACCAATGATGATCAGTCGTCTCTTGACGCCTTGGATGTGGGAGGCGAGCGGATGAATGGCCTGTTCCATATCGACAGATTCAGCCGCCTGCAGAATCGGTGGCCGATCAACCTCCTACCGCGCCGGTTCGAGCCTGTGCTCACGGTAGAGACGAATCAGTTCTGCAAGCTTGTCTTTCTTCACCAATTTTTCCTTTTGCATCCGCTTTTTCTCGATTTCTTCAGACGGGGTCAAGACATGGCGTTTCTGCAGCTCGTTCAGTTCAATGTCCAGGCGATGGTGCGACGCTTCGAGTTCGCGAAATTCGGTGTTGGAGTGGCGAAGTTGTTCAACAATCGTATCTTCCGTCAACATAACGACACCTCCTAGTTAAATTGACTCTGTTGAAGCTGATCCACCTCCCTAAAGCAAAACCTTTGCCAGCTGGTGGCCATTCGATATTACGAGCGGATGCATTTCCATGAGCACAGCATGTTCAATGGGATTCGTGTAGTAACGAGGGCGACGACCAATCTGGACAAAACCTAGACGTGCATAGAGAGAACACGCTGGATCGTTCGAGGCTCTGACTTCGAGGACTGCTCGAGTAGCCGCTTGTTCCAATCCCAGACGAAGAGCTTCGGTGACAAGCGCTTTTCCAACCCCTCTTCTCCGCATCGACTCTCGTACCGCCAAATTCATCAATCGCAGCTCTTCAAAGACAATCCAGAAGCAATGGTACCCGATAATCGTGGGTTCGGCCTGTGGTATCGACTCCTCTCGCCGCCTCGCAACAAGAAAATGTGCGAATTGATTGTTCGTTAACTCAGCCTCCAGCATTTTGCGCGTCCAAGGGGATGAGAAGCAAGCCTCTTCCAAAGCAAGAATGTCCGGTAACATATCCGGTGTCGCTGGGACAATTTGAAATTCAGACATCACCATGTCGCGGCTCACATATCCTGCCGATCCGACCGCCGACGCCCACGAGCCAACCGCGCGGCAACTTTGGTTTCAACCCGCTGCCGGCGTCTCGCAACAGATGACACACCTCCAGACCGTTCGTATTGGATTTCTGCTTCGGTCCGCTGGACATACAGCGGCATCACCAGATCTCCGGCAATTTCACCGCATCGAAGTCGTTCCAGCCCGATGTGCGCGACGTGAATAGCCGACGGTTTGAAGACGTCGTGTGATCCCACCGTCACAGTGACCGACACAGGCAATGCCGCTCGAATCTCCGATTCCATCGACGACCAGCCAGCCCCGAATACCAATGTAGGTTCGGTGAGACTCTGCGCGAGGGCTCCTGGGGGGCCAACCTGTTCACTGACAACACGATCGAATCGCCCATCCCCTGTCCAACGGAAAATCGCCCAGTACACTTCCCCACGACGACTGACCAGCATTGGACAGACGGGAACGGTTGCCGCGTCAACATTCCTCGCCATGGCTTCCAGTGTCGGTACGAGCGTGAGAGGAAGACCAGTGGCTCCTCGAAGTCCTAGGCACGTGGCAATACCCACTCGGATACCGGTAAACGAGCCTGGCCCGATCGAACAAGCAAGACCACTGAGATCGCCAAGCCGCAATCCCGATTGAGAGAACAATCGATCGATAGTGGGCAAAAGGAGGGAGCCCTGCGCACCACCGGCCTCTTGCTCATGCATCGCTAGAATGCGGTCGTCCTCAAGAATCGCGACACTCTGCCACGTCGTGGCTGTTTCAACCGCAAGGATTTTCATCGACGATTATGAGATCTGACCTAGGTCTTCCGCCCGTATCGCGTGATTGTGATGCATCTCGTGGAAAATGACTTGCACGGAGCCTTGTCCGCGACCATCTTCGAGCGAAATCTTGAACGGGCGAAATAGCCGAACATCTTGATCGCCGATGGCCTGTGCTGGAATACTTTTCAACTCCTCGAGCGGCCTAAAATCGTCATACTGAATCGTCGCCTCGACCTCCCCGCTCGACCCAAGCCACTCTTCCTGTACCACGAGAAGTCGGCGGTCAAACCAGAGATGGCGGATCGGCAGACGCGAGGGGTTCGTTCCCCCGGTTGCTGGCGCATAGACGTCGAGACGATATCGGCCTCTGTCTTCCACGACCTTCACCACTTCATCCCTGGCAATGGCGTTCGTCCCCAACACGCCACCGACTGCCCAGACACTCAGCTGAGAGAATCGAGCCAATTTTCCTGCATCTTTCATCTCGGACTGGTGACCAGTATAGGTCTTTCCCTCCAAAGGCAAGCGGAGCCTGTACAGATCATCCACTTGAGCAAAGTCGAACAGCTCGTTTCCAAGAGAAGTAAACCCTCTCAGCCGCAACGCATTCGGACGACGGTAGTAGACTGTGCCCTCTATTCGTGACGCAATGGGAATGAGCCCACCCCGCACTTTCGCGCTGAATAATCCCTTCAGGGACTGGATAGCCGCTTCACGATGGCGCAAAAGAGCCGTCAATTCCTGCACCGTCACCTGCTTGAGCGGTGGTTCTTCTTTTGATGTGATGAGGGTACAACCAGCCAACATGAAGATCGCGATGCAAACGCCAATAAAGTGCGCGAGCCTTGTTTTTGTACTATTCCCCCCTCTATAGGAAAGGAGAGGCGGATAAGGCTCTACTGCGCGCACGCAAAGAGCACCGCCCATTGCGATCATCATTCGATGAATTTTGTGTGCGCGTTGCGCGAGCATCGAGCCTGGTCTGCCGCTTGCTTCGCTCTTTCTACGCCAACACCACATCCAATGCCTCTCGCACTTCCTGAATACCGATTAGCTCCATGCCGTCGATGGGATCGAGCTTCGCCAGATTTCGTTCAGGCAGAATGCACCGTTTGAACCCCATCTTCGCGGCCTCACGAATACGCAGTTCAGCCTGACTGACGGCACGTACCTCTCCACCCAAACCGACCTCCCCCAATAGTAACGTCCCCGGCTCGATAGGCATTTCCCGTAAACTCGATGTGACAGCGGCTACGATCCCCAGGTCAATCGCCGGCTCGTCGACGTGCATCCCTCCCACAATATTCACATATACATCCTGTCCGGAAAGATGCACCCCCAGCCGTTTCTCCATGACCGCGAGCAACAGCGATACTCGAGTGACTTCCACCCCGTTCGCCATTCGCTTGGGCATAGCATAGGTGGTTGAGGAAACCAACGCTTGCAGTTCAACCAGTATCGGCCTCGTCCCTTCGAGGCTCGACACAACCACTGACCCGGTACTCCGTTGAGGACGTTCCGCCAGAAACAACTCCGATGGATTATTCACCTCTTCGAGTCCGACATCCTTCATTTCGAAGACCCCAATTTCGTTCGTCGACCCAAAACGATTCTTCACGGCGCGTAGAATCCGGTAGCTGTGCCCCTTATCTCCTTCAAAGTACAACACTGTATCGACGATATGTTCCAGCAACCGTGGCCCTGCAATCGCCCCTTCTTTCGTGACATGCCCAATGATGAAGACCGGCACACCAGACCGTTTGGCAAACCACATGAGCTGTCCAGCCACTTCCTGAACTTGGCTGATGCTACCGGGAGCGGAGGTAATTTGTTCCGTATACACCGTTTGGATCGAATCGACCACCACTGCGGCCGGCTCAATTTCCTGCACCGTTTTCAGAATCTGCTCAAGGGAGGTTTCAGCCAAGATCAGCAGATGTGGATGTTCAATACCCAGCCGTTGCCCACGCATCTTGATCTGCCGGGGAGACTCTTCTCCGGAAACGTAGAGAACCGGCGCTGCCTTTGTCGCTAACCGTGGCAAGGCCTGCAAGAGTAGCGTCGTCTTGCCAATTCCAGGATCGCCCCCGATCAAAATTACCGAGCCCGGAATGACTCCACCTCCCAGAACTCGATCGAATTCACCAATCCCGGTGAGCCGACGATCCTCTCCCACAACTTCGATGTCACCGATGGGCGTGGCCTTGGGCTGAGCTGTCTTCATCGCAGCAGGACGACCTTTTCCGGTCGCCGCTTGCCGCTCCTCTTTCATCGTATTCCAGCCGCCGCAGTCAGGACAGCGGCCGAGCCACCGTGGTGCCTGATGCCCACAGGTTTGACAAGAAAAGACAATCTTGGATTTCAAAAATGGCCTCGTGGCGGAGAAAGATAACCGACGCCTATCTTAATGGATGCAGGGAGGGAATAAAAGCTGGGAGTAGATACTGGAACACATGTGAGATTACCGAAGGTCGCTCATCTCGGAAACTTTGACCTTGACGAACCATTGCAGCTTACTCTATTGTAATCAATGTTGATAAACTAACTCTAGATTATGAAGCTCTCAAAGAAAAGTGAATACGGCCTCCGGGCGTTGGTGGAGCTCACGCTCGCTCACGAAAAGACCACGTTACAGCGCCACGACATTGCCGATCGCCAGCACATCCCCGTTGAATTCTTGGAGCAGATTCTTCTCACACTCAAACGAGCTGGACTCGTCTCCAGCCGACGTGGGGTAAACGGAGGATATGACCTGATTAAACAGCCGAACGAGATCACCCTCGGTCAAGTCATACGCATACTGGATGGTCCGCTGGCGCCAATCGGCTGCGTCAGCAAGACGGCGTACCAAAAATGCAGCGATTGTCCCTATGCCAATAAGACGCGTTGTCCTGTACAGCAAGTCATGGGCACAGTCCGCGATGCGATTGCTGGGATCCTCGATCATTATTCGCTTGCCGACTTTGCCGCCGGCCATCCTAAAGGCTAAGCACTCATGGACGTAGTCGTTCTTGTCCTCATTACATTTGTCGCTGCCACAGCGAACGGCGCGTTGGGGTACGGCTTCTCCTCCATTACGGTTCCTGTCGCCCTCTTGTTTTTCACCAATCGCATTTTGAACCCAGCCCTCGTACTCATCGAACTCATCATCAACGCGTATGTTCTCTTCATCAATCGGAAGAGCATCCCCAATGTCTTCTGGCGCGTCGCCCCAATTCTTGGTGGTCTGGCGGTCGGAGTGGGTATCGGCAGCTATCTTCTCTTTTTGGTGCAACCAGCCTGGATTAAATTCGTCACCTATCTTTTTCTGCTGCCCTTGATTCTTCTCCAGGCAGCGGGCATTCGGAAACCAATTCGCGCTGAAAAAGCTATAGGTGTACCATTTGGAGTGGGGCTCGGTACCCTCTATTCCCTTACGACAATTTCCGGCCCCCCCTTAGCTCTCCTCTTTAACAATCAAGGCTATCCAAAACAAGACTTCCGTGCAGCATTGGGGATCATTCGCCTGACGGAGTCTTCACTCACCGCCATCGCCTACGGGTTTATCGGTTTCTACAGCGCCGGTAGCATGGAAATTATTCCCTATATCGTTCCCAGCGTCATTATCGGTATTCCACTCGGTACCTATCTGATCCGTTTGATAGATCCTGAAACATTCAGACGCATTTGCATGGCGTTCGACGGGCTGATAGTAGGATTCGGTCTGTCTCGAGTGTTAGTTGAGTTAAACCTTGCGTCCACCCTAACAACCTACAGCATCTTGTCGATCGTAGTCCTGATAAACGGCTACCTGCTGTTTCGATTTTTCCGAGATCGCCCAGATCCCCGACAGATCCCTTCTTGATATCTCCCGTTAGTCTTTTGTCACGGTAGTCTGTGACTGGAAAAACCTACCTGGCTATGACCGTTGTAGGTACTTGAAGGTTGAACCATTCACACCTAGCATTTTCTATTGTTCGAAAGAATATATAACTTCTTTATTAGTAATGGCTTGCATGATCGATCGTGCAGGCACGACAGTTGCTTAATGCGCAGGACATTGTCCCTAGTCTACTAAAGCCAGCTAGCCATATCGCACTTCATGAGTGAGGAGTATTTCATATGCTAAGACCGAAACCTTTGATCATTCCGGTTCTCCGGAATCTCACTATCGCATTGGTCTCCTTGTTAGTTTTGAGTACCATCGTCCTCCCACTTGCCGGGTGTAGCGACAACGGACAGGGTGGACCGAGCATTTCCTCCCTCTCTACGCCGACGGACACTCAACCGAGTGAGAACACAGAGCCCGACACTACCTCTACTGAGACCGCTACAAATGAACAGGACGATCCGACGATTTCTACAGCACCTACAGAAATCGAACCCTTCCCGAGTGAGGTTGCAGAGGCAGATCCTGAACCTCTTGTGGCAGGCCCTGAGGGAGAAGCCGTACCCTTCACTCAAACCGATGCCACCGCGCGGTTAACCTGGGCTGTAAACCCTGATCCCACAGTAACCGGTTACCGTGTCTATTACGGGAAGGAATCTTCCGGAGAACCAGCCTCATGCTCCTATGAGACAAGTCAATCAGTCGAGGCTCCACCAGCTATTATTACTGGACTCGAGCCTAATACGCCCTACTTCTTTGCCATCAGTGCCTTTGGAGGCGAAGAAGGCGAAGCAGAAAGTCCCTGCTCAAATGAGGTCCTCATGATCTCATCTCCAGCCCAAGGCTAAACACACCGCTCACTGAGTCATCACTGTTTCAGCGCTCCCCTGGGTCTCGCCAGGGGAGCGCATCTCTTCATGTAATCCCAAAATGATAATGTCCGGTTTGGACAAAGTAGAAATGTCCTCTTCG
>CAKKRK010000027.1 GCA_919902665.1 Nitrospiraceae bacterium | reverse complement strand
TCAACACCACATGGACGATATCAACTGCGGTCGGGTCTTTGATTCCCTGTTTCTTGGCCTTCTGTTCGATTTCCGAGTAGGACAAGACTCGATCCACTGAGGCTTGAGTCCTGGCACGATCCATTTCCAGATCGCTCATGACCATCAACCGCTCACCTTTGATTTCCAGATAGATGAACGGATCTGGCGCCATGAAGCGCGTGGCATAGTACAGATTCGAGTCCTGCTCGCTGGCAGCGATGAACAGTGTGGCCAATTCTGGTTGGGAGACGGTAGTGCGTTTCATGTGTATGTTAGTGGGACAGCAGAGTTGAATGGAAACCCGTGGGGTGACAAAGCCTTAACTTTGGTGATGCTAGCATGGGGGCGTGGGTCGGTCAAGAATAGTAGTCGGTCAAACATTCACGTTCGTCACGGCACAGCGGGAGCCGGCGATGGAGTCATATCTCTCGGTCGCACTCCGGACTCTTCATCCGGCGTCATCAAATCCATCGGCAGCGTCAGAGTGTTCGTTAGAACATCGACGGCGAGTTGGGCCAACCCCGACAGGCCGGATGCAAAGGACTTCACCGGTAAATAGGTGACCTCGGGATCTTCCAGCGCTCCCTTCATGGTGAACATCGCCGTGGCAATGCCCTTGCGTTCCCCCGCCACGATTCGTCCAAAGAGCGGAATCGTCTTAAGGAATTGGGAGTATGAGCCGAACGGACTCACGGCGACGGCCAGATCCAGCTGGTCTGTCGGTAAGTCGTAATTCCCGGCAGCTGTAATTTTCAGAATGGGACTGTCGATGATCAGATTTTCTGTCTGAAACATCCCATCTTGAATGGCAACGGTGGAAGAAATTCTGTTGTATGGAAGCCCCTCCTTTTCAAGGTCAACCTTCCCCTGCAACACAGCCGGCAGGTTCAACAAACTAATGATCTTCCATACTGCTCGCTCATTCGTTTTCAGGATGCGCCCATTTTCCAATAACAACTCAACTTTGCCATTCAACGAAGGGTAGACGCCATGGGGATTACGCCCATGCCCGCGCAGCACACCGCTGAAGCGTATTTCTCCCGATGCACCCTGAACCTGAGTTTTAGTCAGCCGCAAGAGGTCTTCACATTCTACTCCGGTAGCCCTGAATGACAGGTCAAAATCAGCCGGTGCCTTGGGGGGAAGTTGCACGACGAGCCGTCCAGCCACTTGCCCATGGGTGGACTCGCCCGAAAGTCGATCGATATCAAGCACTCCGTCCTGAAGGTTGATTCGGGCGGCAAGTGAGCCGACTTTCAGATGCTTGTATCGGCCACGTGCGACGGCCACAGCCATGGTGATGTGGCTGGTCGCCGCCAACGTTTCGAGGACCTCCCGAATTGGAGTTCGTTCCCCCTTGGGAATCACTAGACTCAAATCTAATTGGTTGGACTCGATCTTGCCGGTGATAATCGGCTTCGCCATCCAATTTCTGACCGTGGCCTCTATGGCGACGTCACTGCCTTGAACCTTAAACGACAGCCGCTTGAGTTCGACCTCGTTGCGGGCAAACTTTACACGGGCATAGAAATCTTGTAGATGCCCATCAATCCCTTTTACCTGCATCAGCCCGTTCGTCAGTCCCATCCATCCGGTGACCCGCCAGGTCTTCCAATCCGGCTCCTTTCCTTTGACATCAAGCGAGACTTCGATATTCCCCGCTTCAAGCCTATCTTTGGCTAGCCATTCGGGAAGACTGGAGACCGATACCGTACCGGTCGCCACGGCCATATCGATCAGAAAGCCATTCCCAAACTGCATAGTTCCCTTACCGGGAATGATCACAGAGGGCAACACCAACTCGATGCGATGCAGCTTGATACTGGTAGGCTGAGGCATCACCCCTTCAAACTCCACAGTGGCGCGAGGACCGACGGGTTTTGCAATCACCCCGAACGCGACTTTGGCCTCATCCAACACAACGGACCCTTGGATATGCGGTCTCGCCGTCGAACCAGAGACTACAATCGTTGAGCTGAACACCCCCTCGAATACACTCTGTTCAATTACCGAGGAACGAAACAACCGAACCATCTGCGCGGCATCACCGCGCGTACGAATAACAAAATCCTGATACTGGCTTTGGGATCCTCCGGTAACGGTCCCGTGAACCTGCACAGCAGTTCCCCCAAGATGTCCGGCAACTTGATCAAACTGTGTGGCTCCATCGGCCAAGACAAATCTTCCCTGCATCCCGGTCACACGATCCGGTAAATTCACATGGGTGAAACTCACTTGACGGGCGATGATCTCCCCACCCGCAAAGGTGATCCCACCGGGCTGATTCAATGGTCCCACAAGGCGAAATGTGGATTGCGCCGTCCCCTCAGCATCGCGGATACCGGCAAGCAACTGCGTGACTCGCTCCGCTTTCACAGTCTTCGCCAGAAACTCGACGAGCTGCACTGCCGCCGTCTCTCCCGTGATCTCCAATTCCAGCCGTGGGCCAGCGTCGAGAAACGACACCTCCGCCTTTCCGTCAGTGATCTGCATGGCCCCATACATTCCAGTGATCTTCGCAATACGAACACGCCCCGTCTCGACCACCACCACCGCCGCGAGGTCGTTTGCGGCGATACGATCGTTACCGATCAAGCCGCGACCTTCACTGACATGAAACTCTCCGATCGTCGAAAGTTGGGGGCCCCTTGTCGCGGACCCCGTAAGCGTTGCATTCACCACTTGCACCTTGCCATCGATCTGGCGATCAGCCAGGAGGGCTGGGAGCTGCGCATGGATCCAATCCGGGGGAATGGTTTTCAGGAGCTGCGGGAGGGAAACCAGAGAACTGCTGAACGTGACGGCAAACGTCGGCTGAGGAGTCAGCAGGCCAGCCAGATTGGCCTTTCCTCTCAGTGTGATGTTATTCAAATGCGCGGTCATGTCTGAGAGAACCATGTCATATCCGGACACACCGGGCATCACGCGAACGGTACTCTTAAGATTTAATGCCCCTTGAAGATGCTGAGACACCGGCCTGGGGCCGAGAAAGTCAGCCGCGTCCCGTATCTTGAGGTCAGCGGCGTCGATCTGTCCTTCAAACTGAAACCCGGTGGCCGATTCAGCGACCTCTTCCCCGGACAATGACACCGGGGGTTCTGCTCGTTTCACAACACCGTCCAGTGACACGGCGGATGGGCCTGATTCTCCTTGATGAGCTGCTGATACATGCAATTCGGCGAAACCACGATCAGGCCGGACCAGCAGCCTAAACTCGACGTGCTCCAGCTTGAGAGACCGAATGCCATCAGGTCTGGCGGCATCAATGACCGTGATCGTTCCGTTGACGAGCGTCGCCTCTCTGATCATGAGTGTCCGCGCCATCATGTCCATCGTGTGCTGGTCGACATCCACGGGCCCATTCAACTCATCGGAGATATTCCATCGACCGCGTTCGTTCCGTCGAAGCGTGAGCGTTGGCTCTTCGATCAACAATCGCTTGCCGACAACTTGTTTTTTGAGGAGTGGCAGGAGGCGTAAGACCAAATCAATACGCTTAGCCGTCAGGACTACCTGCTCTGATTGAGGATCATGAATCTTGACCTCGGTGAGTTCCACGCGGATACTCGGGAAGATCACAAACTTGACGCGATGCACGTCGATCTTTCTACCTAGACTCTCCTCAAGCTGTTCCAGGACAAAGTCTTTGAGATAGTCTTGGCCGGTCAGCTCCCTCGAAAATGAGAGAAACGCAACGGCCAACACCGCAAAGGCGAGTACGATCACGAGCGCAAGCCGAAGACGGAACACACCACCCCCTTCAGATTACGGACAGGTTCTTGTGGCATCTTACCGGATCAATCGCTCAAAATCCATGAACTCAGCGTTCTATAAGGGGTTTCTCCACTCCGATTTCATGGTTCTAGGACATCATGCTTCCGATTCTCATCCACACGTAAGACGGAAAAGATCCTCCGAGGTAACCACCATTTTTTAATACCGGACAAGAATGCGGTCTTATTTTCCCATACATGGCCCTCTACAGTTGACAGCGACCAGACATTAGAACTACACATTTCCTATGGCGACTCATCCCCATGCAGGACAACCAGCGCCGGCTTCGATTCTGGTGGATGTGGGAAAACTCCTCTCTGCCTATTCAACCGAGAAACCTGACCCATCTGTCCGAGAACAACGCGTGTCATTCGGTACCTCAGGGCATCGTGGCTCTTCCTTCAAACACAGCTTTAATGAGAACCATCTCGTGGCAATCACTCAGGCAGTGTGCGAATACCGGGCTACGCAGCACACGACTGGGCCGCTGTATTTAGGGAAAGACACCCATGCACTGTCGGAACCGGCCTTTGTCACTGCCCTTGAGGTCCTTTCGGCCAATGGTGTCGAGGTCATGATCGACAAAGACGAGGGCTTCACACCAACGCCCGTCATCTCTCATGCCATCCTCTCCTACAACCGAGGTCGAACCTCCGGTCTGGCCGATGGCATCATCATCACCCCATCTCACAATCCCCCGGAAGACGGAGGAATCAAGTACAACCCGCCGAGTGGCGGCCCAGCTGATACACAGATTACAAAGTGGATCGAGGATCGAGCCAATACCCTTCTCGCCACCAACCTGTACGGAGTGAAACGTCTTTCCATTGCACAGGCCAGACAGGCATCAACCACACATCAGCACGACTATATCGGAGCCTACGTGAGCAATCTACGCCATGTGGTTGATATGGACACCATCAAAGCCGGTGGGCTCAAGCTTGGGATCGACCCGCTCGGCGGGTCCGGTGTGGCCTACTGGCAGCCGATTGTCGAACGCTACGGATTGAACATCGAGGTCGTGAATCCAGCCGTCGATCCAACATTCCGTTTCATGCCCTTGGATTGGGACGGCAAGATCCGGATGGATTGCTCCTCTCCCTATGCCATGGCCAATCTCATTGCCTTGAAAGATCGCTTTGATGTGGCCTTCGGCAATGATGCTGATAATGACCGCCACGGCATCGTCACTCGTTCAGGCTTGATGAATCCAAACCATTATCTGGCCGTCTCGATTGCCTACCTCTTTGCCAGCCGTCCCGGCTGGAAATCCGATGCCAAGATCGGCAAAACCTTAGTCAGCAGCAGCTTGATCGACCGAGTCGCGGCCAAACTGAAACAGAAACTGGTGGAAGTGCCGGTCGGCTTCAAGTGGTTCGTCAGCGGTCTGCTCGATGGCTCGCTTGGCTTTGGCGGCGAGGAGAGCGCCGGTGCCTCGTTCCTCCGACGTGATGGAACAGTCTGGTCGACTGATAAGGACGGCATCATCATGGACCTGCTGGCTGCTGAAATGATGGCAAAGACCAGCCTAGATCCATCCGAGTTGTACCGAGCCCTCACGAACGAACTGGGCGAGCCGGTGTATGAACGGATCGATGCTCTAGCTACGCCAGAGCAGAAAGCCATACTGTCCAAGCTTTCTCCGGATCAAGTGAAGGCCACGGAGCTGGCTGGAGATAGGATCGTGGCGATGCTTACCAAGGCTCCGGGCAACGGCGCAGCCATCGGCGGACTGAAAGTCGTGACGGAGAACGGCTGGTTCGCCGCCAGGCCCTCTGGGACAGAAGATGTGTACAAGCTCTATGCGGAGAGCTTTAAGGGGCCCAAGCATCTGAAGCAGATACAAGAGGAAGCGCAGGCGCTGATTGCCAAGGCCCTGGCGTCAGCCAAGTGAGAAACCAGCTATGTTTGAGCTGGGGAATACCGCAGCCCTGATCTGGAGTATCATCTTCGGATCGATTGGTACCGGTTTTGCCATCTATGGCAAAAGACAAAAGGCCATTGTCCCGTTGTGCATTGGAGTGGCCCTCTGTGTCTTTCCCTACTTCATCCAGAACGTCTACTTGCTCGTCTTTGTTGGAGTGGGATTAATGGCAATTCCATATTTTGTGCGGGTGTGAAACCAAGCATGATCCCCTCATTTTTCTAACATGAATATTTCGCCTGCTCTTCGCTGGCCTCTTCCAAAACATGATTACTGGTCCACACCGTTTGCGGAATCGCTGCTACGGCATTTGGCTCTTTCCCCGGAAATACACATTCTAGATATCGCCTCCGGCCATGGCATCCCCGCCTTTTACCTGGCCGAGCAAGTGGGCCCCACTGGAGAAGTACTGGCCATCGATATGAGTGCTGATCAGGTCGCTCGTGCGAGAGCCATTCAAGGATCGCACCTGCCGTGGCTCCGATTCGCCTGTGTGGACATGCGTGCCCTGCCTCCTGATCTGCCGACCTTTGACCGCGTCACAGGCAATCTTTCAGTCATGTTCTTTCGTCCCAGTCGGTTTGAGACGATCCGTGGACTCGTCGAACGCCTTAATCCAGGAGGCCAGCTCGTCCTGACCTTTCCGTCCTATGGAACGTTCGATTCACTGTGGCAGCTGGTGAATCAGGCAATGATTCAACAAGGGCTGATCAACGAGCGAGAGCGATTCCAGGAATATCTGAAGGAACGTCCGTCAGCCCAGGATGGACGCAGATGGTTTGAGGAACTCGATCTTGAACGGGTCGAGGCTATCGAGTATCCGCTTGAAGTGGCAACTGGCCCTGGTCAAGAGTTTCTCTATCATCCTTTACTTCGTGGCGGCTTTCTCGATGACGTGTACGAATGTTTCGAGGATCAGTCCCTCGCCGAGCAGTTCATGATCGACATCGCTCAAGACATTACCCGATTCACCCCGCTGATCGCCCAACGCTGTGTGCTGTCAGGATGGAAACGGGCCTCAGATTAAGAGGCCTGTTGCTCTGCATGATAGGAGCTGCGGACGAGCGGTCCTGATTCGACATGACCAAAACCCATGGCGAGACCTTCTTCTTTGAGTGCAGCAAATTCGGATGGATCATAGAACCGTACGACGGGCAGGTGGTCTCTCGTCGGCTGGAGGTATTGGCCGATCGTGATGATATCACAATTGACTGCCCGAAGGTCACGCATCACGTCACGCGCTTCGTCGAGTGTCTCCCCCATGCCAAGAATCAAACCTGACTTCGTTTTCATCCCTTGCTGCTTCGCCCTGGCAAGCAAGTCAATTGACCGTTGATATTTCCCTTGCGGGCGAATCGATGAGAAGAGCCGCCGAACGGTTTCGATGTTGTGATTCAGAATCTCCGGCCTTTCCGCACAGACCGTCGCCAGTGCCTCTTCGTTGCCTTCAAAATCCGGGATCAACACTTCGATCGTGCACGTCGGGTTCATCCGTCTGGTCTGTCTGATCGTGTCAGCAAAGACTGAGGCTCCGCCATCAGGCAATTCATCACGATTCACTGAGGTGATCACGGCATGTCGCAGACCAAGAGCACGCACCGCTTCCGCGACACGACCTGGTTCCTTCTCATCTACTGCAAGCGGCCTTCCTGTCTCTACTGAACAGTAGTGACATCGCCTCGTACAGATATCGCCCAGGATCAGGAACGTCGCAGTCCGGGCATTCCAACATTCCCATCGGTTCGGACAACGAGCCTCTTCGCAGATCGTGTGGAGCTTGAGCCGCTCCATCGTCTGTTTGATATCAAGATAGTCTGATCCTGTCTTCGCATTGACCTTAAACCAGGATGGAAGGCGAGGCCGACTCGTACCTGCGAGGGGCTGCGTACCTGTCGCTGAAGATCGGAGATCGCTCAATGGGACAAAACTCATGAACGTGATCCATCCGAAGAATTGGACCGGAACCAACTGAGAACTTTCCCCCAAAGGCTAGGTCGCTCAGGCTCAGCTTGTGGAGGATCCGGATATTCCACCCACAGTTCCTGTGAACCCAGATAGATCCCGTCGCGAAAACTCCTTTGAGTTTTGAGCTGCCGGTAACCCTGAACATGCAAAGTCTGGATCAAGATGGTGAGTGCGTCATCCTGGGTCGGATGAATCTCCGTCGTGACGCGGACGGTCTCATACCGTAACAACGCTCGATAGCCTTCTCCTACCCGTTCAAACTCAACCGGCCTGCTAAATCCCCGTTCCCGGTTGTCCAACCCGGCGAGCTGATGTTTATCGAGCCCTCCTCCATCCATCATTCATGCTAAGGCTCGATACACGGCAACCAAGTCACTCAACGCAATGGTCTTGTTCTTGAGTATGGCCCGTTCCGCTTGAATCATCTCTCGAATCTTGGGATCGGCCGCACCAGATGTGAGACAGGAGGCGCCGAGCGCCAGAATTCGGTCACACTCGTCGGCGAGCTTTCTCTTCACAACGGGATTCACCGACACAATCTCCATGAGCTGGCGTCGTGTGTCATCGAGGTGCCCTTGTAGGTCGGAATCCGGATAGCTCTTCCGAGCTGCCTCATCGAAGCAACGATCAAGGTACTGAGTCAAAAAGACGTAGAGGCGCACGAGCGCGGCCGCGATATCCGTTTGATCATTCGCAGAGACAGGCATACGTTCTCCCTCCGTCTGAGGTAACGACCGATAGCGAGAGCATGACGTCAGACATCCAGTAATACCTTCACATCATTGCCTTCGATTTTCACTGGATAGGCTTCCACCTTCGAGGATGGGTTATTCATGCACGAGCCAGTCGTCACATCGAACCGCCAGCCATGCCACGGACAGGTGACGATGTTGCCTTCCAATTCTCCCTCACCCAATGGCCCTTCCCGATGGCAACAGGTGTTGTTGATCGCATGGATCGTCCCATCCACATTGAATACGGCCAGGGTCTTCCCATTGGCTTCTGCCACAATCCCATGCCCGATTTTTACATCTGTTAGGGCTGCAATACGTACGAACTCCGCCATGCCTTCCCTCCACTATGAGACCGTTCAATTGGTACTAAACGGCTGCTTGATCTTCTTCAGCAAACTATCGACTGACAGGCCACTTTTCTCAGCACCACCGAGTGCTCCCATAAGCTTCTTTGCAATATCCCGAAACGCCTCAGCCTGAGGGGATGCCGGATTAGCCACGACGATGGGATGGCCGGTATCGCCCCCATCTCGAATGGCGGGATCAATCGGGATCCGGCCAAGGAACGGTACATCAACCTTGGCGGCTGCCCGCTCGCCCCCACCATAGGAGAAAATCTCCGTCCTTTCACCACAGTGGCCACACACAAAGTGGCTCATATTCTCGATAATGCCCAGAAGCGGAACATTGACTTTTTGAAACATCGCCATACCCTTACGAACATCGTAGAGCGCAACTTCTTGAGGCGTGGTCACGGTGATTGCCCCAGCTAACGGAACCATTTGTGACAAGGAGAGCTGCACATCACCGGTGCCTGGCGGTAGGTCGATCAGCAGATAGTCCAAGTCCCCCCAGAGCACATCTCGGAAAAAAGCTTGCAGGTATTGATGGACCATCGGACCACGCCAGACCAGCGCGGTTTCTTCCGGCACGAGGAACGCCATAGAAATTAATTTTACCCCGTAGTTCTCAACAGGAATGATTTTGCCGTCCTTCTGTTCAGGGCCGGTGGTACACCCCATCATCATGGGGATATTAGGACCGTAGAGATCAGCGTCCAGGAGACCGACCTTCGCACCGGCCAGCGCCAGGGCACAAGCCAGGTTCGACGACACGGTGGACTTCCCGACTCCACCCTTCCCACTGCTGATCGCCACAACATGTTTGACACCAGGAATCAAATTATCTTTTCCCTGGGGTTGCTGCGTCCCATGGGCATGTTCATCAGCCATAGATAGTCTCCAATTCAGGTATGTTGGACCGCATCGTTCGTAATGACGCCCCCTCACCGAAGCGCCGTCACGCCTGATCCCATTATCATAAGGGATGCACCACGTGAAATGAAATGGGCCGGTCGGGCTATCCTCCATGCGCCGACTGGGGCAGCAAAGAACGATGACCACCAGTCGTCTGGGATGTATACTGAAACCACACAGAGTCATTATTTTCAGGACGATCGATGACCACCTCACCTTCTCTTGAGCCAGCCATCCTCCGCATTGGAGAACAGCTTGCGCAACTGTCGGCCGGCCTTTCACCCTCCATTTTTGATGGCCGCTGGTGGTCCCATTCGGCCATCAATCTGGCAATGAAAGATGCATCGTTTAAGACCCGGTTGTTCCACTTTATCGATGTCCTTCCGGTCATTCAGGACGATGAACGAGTGGTCTCGCTTGCCGAAGAATACTTCGGCCGTGAGAGCAGTGAGTTGTTCGGACTTCGGTGGGGATTGAAGGCCCTGGCCTCAACAAGCGTAGGTGCCCGCCTCACCGGTAAGTCGATCAGAAAACAGATCGAACAGATGGCCACATCGTTCATCGCCGGTGCGTCAGTTGAAGAAGCGGTTCCGGCCTTGTCACAGTTATGGACAGACGGGCGAGCCTGGTCTGTCGATCTGTTGGGCGAGGCCACTATCAGCGAACAGGAAGCTGATCGCTATCGTGACCAGTGTCTGAACACCTTAATTGAACTGGAGCACGCCACAAAGACCTGGTCTTCTAATCATTTACTGGAACGAGACCACCTGGGGCCCATCCCGCGCGTGCAACTCTCGCTCAAGATTTCGGCTCTCTCCTCTCGGCTGGACCCGATCGATCCCGATGGAAGTTACGAGTCGGTCGCCACACGTCTCCGTCCGCTGGTGGACCTTGCGCAGTCGCTGCCAGCTGGATTGATTTTCGATATGGAGCAGGCGGAGAGCAAAGACCTAATCCTGCATATTTTCAAGCAGCTCTTCGCAGAGCCGTCCTATCGATCCTACCCCTATGCTGGACTCGCGCTGCAGGCCTATCACCGAGAAACTGAACGGGACATTCATGATTTAGTAGCCTGGACGCGAACACATCAGGCGCCGATTACAATCCGACTGGTCAAGGGAGCCTACTGGGATTCCGACACCGTCCGATATCGGCAAGCAGGCTGGCCACCTCCGCTGTTTGGCCATAAGGCAGAGACCGATATTCAGTACGAACGATTGATTCCGGTGCTGTTTGAACACGCCGATCTCATCCGACCCGCGTTCGGCACGCACAATCTTCGCACGTTAGCTGCCATCGAAGCCCACGCGGAAGCACGGGGCCTGGCCCCTGATGCGCGCGAGTACCAAATGATCTTCGGCATGGCGGAGCCGTTCCAGCAAGCCATGGTCAAATTAGGTCGTCGTGTACGCCTGTACAGTCCTGTGGGTCGGCTGCTTCCCGGCATGGCCTATCTGGTGCGGCGGCTCTTGGAAAATACGTCGAACGAATCGTTTCTTCAGAAAGAGTATGTCCAGTCCCAACCTCTAACGCAGCTGCTCGCTCCTCCGGTTGCCCCGATCCATGTCCCAAATACAAGAACACAGGACTCACGCAGTTTTGCGAATGAGCCACACAGTGACTTTTCTCAGGCCCCTATTCGTGAGGCCATGCAGGCAGCGATTGCATCGGTCAGATCTCAACTGGGCCATCGTTGGGAAGTCAAGTCTTCTCATCTGACGCTGACCGGCCCATGGCTGGAATCCCGTAATCCTTGTCAACCCACTGAAGTCGTGGCCCGGGTGCAGAGCGCCGCAGTATCCGATCTGGACCGAGTTATCGAACAGGCACTCACACAATGGGACCCTTGGCGGCAGAAAGCTCCGCAAGCGCGATCCGAAATCCTTCGTCAGGCAGCGTTGGAGATGAGCCGCCGTCGCTACGAGCTTGCGGCCTGGGAGATTTTCGAAGTTGGCAAGCCTTGGCGGGAGGCCGACGTGGATGTCGCAGAAGCGATCGACTTCCTTCGCTACTATGCAGACGAGATGGACCGTCTGGCTAGACCAGTACGATTAGGCAACCGTCCGGGAGAGCTCAACCAGCGCACCTATGCACCGCGCGGTGTGACCGTCGTCATCGCACCATGGAACTTTCCACTCGCCATCCCCGCCGGCATGATTTCTGCGGCACTTGTGACTGGCAATCCAGTTTTATTCAAACCATCGGACCGCTCGCCCGGTTTAGGAACTCTACTCACGGACATCTTCATCAAGGCCGGTGTACCGGCTGGATGCTTGACCTGCCTCCCGGGTGGGCCGGAGGTCGGCCAAGCGCTCGTCGCACATTCCCAAGTCGCAACGATCGCGTTTACCGGATCGAAGACCGTGGGACTCCATATCTTGGCCGAGGCAGCGCGCGTGAGCCCAGGACAGCCTATGGTCAAGCGGGTGATTGCTGAGATGGGTGGGAAGAATGCCATCATCATCGATGACACCGCGGATCTCGACGAAGCGATTGCCGGCGTCGTCGCATCGTTCTCCGGCTATGCGGGCCAGAAATGCTCAGCCTGCTCCCGGGTCATCGTCCATCGGGCCATCTATGACCTCTTCGTTACTCGCTTGCGGGAAGCCGTGCTGAGCTTGGAGATCGGCAATCCCATGCACCCGTCCACGAGAGTGGGGCCCGTGATCGACGCACGAGCCCAAGCGACCATCCAACGCTACATCTCACTCGGCCTCGAAGAAGGCCAGCTCCTCGTGCAGCGCACTACAGATCTGAATGGATATTTTATCGGGCCGACGGTGTTTGTCGATATCCAACCACATCACCGTGTGGCCCAGGAGGAAATCTTTGGACCGGTGTTGTCGGTCATGAAGGCTGACAGTTTTGCCGATGCGATCCGCGTGGCCAACGAAACCGAGTATGCGTTGACCGGAGGGGTCTATGCCAGGAGTCCTGCTAATCTAGCGATGGCCCGCGAGCAGTTCGACGTGGGAAATCTATATTTGAACCGACCGATTACCGGAGCTCTCGTCGCCCGGCAACCCTTCGGAGGACACCGCTTCTCAGGGATAGGCGCGAAGGCGGGCGGGGAAGACTACCTCTCTCAGTTCATGATCACCCGTGTGATCACCGAAAATACTCTCCGTCGGGGATTCGAATCAATTCAGTGAGGCCTTGAGAGGCTTGATGTCGTATTCTTCAAGTTCTTCCGTGATCTCCGTCACGACACCTCGGTCCTCCTTGACCGCAGATAACTCTTGACGCTCCACATACTTCACCAATCCGATCCCTTTGGCAAACCAGGCCGTCATCACATCAATACCGGAAACGGTCCGATGGCTGCCCGACAAATGAATCTTCATGTTCATCCGCGCTTCCACCTTCACCGCATCTGGAAAGGTCCCTGCCGGAACCGTGACGGACTCGCGGCCCATCACCTTACTCCATCCCTGCGTATCGACCTTTTCATCTGTTCCGTCTCGATCCATATCGGTCCCGAAGTCGATGCCCGTACGATCAAACTGCTGAAATGAAGACGGTACGATTAAGGGAAACCGAAATATCTGGTAGGGAGTGATCTGTTTCTCTAGTGGGGTCCCTGGCTCCGATCCGTAATAGACAATGCCAGCTTGGTCCCGACGATAGTAACTGTCCGACGGGCCATGATTCCCCGGGTTCGTGTCATGGAACACAGTCACGATGACGCCTTTGATGGCCTTGGTTTCCGTGGCGGTCGAGACATTCGTGAAAAACTTCAGTTCGATCGTCTGGAGTGGCCCTTCGTTGATGTGGCCACGATAGGTCCAGCGGCTTCCGATCGTATCAGGGAAATACTCATCAGACTTAGTCACCGTGAGAGGCTCTTCCGCCCCACACACCCCAAACCATGCCACTAGACCCAACAGCACGCAGGCTCCCACACTCAAAACCGATCGCATAGTCACTCCAGGTTTCATCATTTCATTGCACTACAGAGACGTGATTTTCACGGTACCATAGGCATCACAACAGCGGCAAGCCGATCGGCGTTGTGCCGAGTTTCGATACCTGCTTGTCTTGGCCCGCGTCTCCCCGCATAATTCTCTCCGACATGGAACCTCTCATCTCCTCAACACCTCCTGCGGAGGATCGACTGACGAAATCCTCTGATCGTCCAGCAGTCCTCGTCACTGGAGCCTCTGGCGGAATTGGTCGCGCGATCAGTCAGGCCTTTGGGAAGATTGGATGGTACGTGGGGGTCCATTACTATCAGAATAAATCGGCAGCCGAAACGACTTTAGATCAGGTCCTCAAGGTCGGGGGAACCGGTGACACCTACGCCGCAGATATTCGGGAGTCTGAGTCTGTTCGACGCATGGTCGACAGCTTCTCCTCCTGCGCCTCCGGCCCATTAGTATTGGTCTGCAACGCTGGCATCGGACAGAGCGAGTTGCTCGTGCGCCATGCGGACGAGATCTGGGATAACGTCATCGCCACGAATCTCACAGGCACATTTCATTGCCTGCGAGCCATGGCGCCTTCCTTGCTCGCTCGCGGCGAAGGCTCCATCATTGTGATTGGTTCCCACACGGGATTCCATGGAGCGACCGGTCAGAGTGCGTATGCGACATCGAAGGCCGGGCTGATCGGGCTCGTCAGAACGGCCGCGCTAGAATGGGGTCCGCACAATATTCGCGTGAATCTTCTGCTGCCTGGATGGCAGAAAACTGACATGACGGAGGGCATATTCCCCTCAGATAAAGGATGGCTCGATCATGCCCTGCGCCGTCCACCAGTGATCGAAGAGGTCGTCAGTACCATCGTGCACGTGGCTCAACTTAAGGATGTATCAGGCCAAGTATGGAACTGCGACAGCAGGCATCTGTAGCGATATGAACGACGGCATCTTCATCACCGGTACCGATACGGGCGTTGGGAAGACATTAGTCACCGCCGCGCTCGCTCTTTATCTCAAAAAGCATGGTGTCCTGGTCGGTGTGATGAAACCGATCGAGACGGGCGTGTCGCCTACACGAGAGATGCAATCCGATGCCGGTAGACTACGAGCAATTATTGAAAGTGACGAACCATTAGGGGCGGTTCGCCCCTACTCGTTTGATCAACCGGTCGCTCCGCTTGCCGCAGCACAGGCTCAAGGCCACCCCATCAATCCAGATACGATTAAGAAAGTCTATCGTCTTCTGTCCAGCCGTTACGAGTGCATGGTCGTCGAAGGGGTTGGTGGGGTACGAGTGCCGATTACCCCGAAGATCAGTGTGACTGAATTGATCAAATCACTGCGTCTTCCGGTTGTCGTGGTTGGCCGGTCTGGGCTCGGAGGGATCAATCATGCGTTGCTGACGATTGAAGCACTTCGACGCAACAACATCTCCATCGTTGCTTTAGTCCTCAACCAAACACAGTCAGCTCGGTCAGCGGTAGCTCGGCTGCAAGAGCGGACGACTCTGGAGATTCTCCGCAAACAGGCAGGTGTACCAGTGCTCGGACCCCTGCCGTATGAACCAGGCCTGCCAGGACGATTCCGACCAGCCGTCCTCCATCTTGCCCGATCCGAAGCCATTAAGAAGTTGGCGCAGCTGGTGTCGAGAGCCTCACAACGAAGTCGTTAACTGCTTGTGCAACATCTGATGCCTTCAGCACTGCAGAGATGACCGCGACTCCGTTGGCTCCAGCTTGTCTAACGTCTTCGGCATTGTCGAGCGTAATCCCACCAATCGCAAAGATGGGAAGCGGCGTCAGTTGGCGAATTGTCTTTAGTCCGACAATCCCCACGACCGGATCATGGTCCAACTTTGATCCAGGCGTGAAAATCGGACCAAACCCCAGATAGTCTGGATCGCCGGCAGTCGCCGCTATTACTTGCTCTCGATTGTGCGTCGAAATACCGATCAGCTTGTCAGGCCCCATGATTTTTCGTGCGAGATGGAGCGGTACGTCTCCCTGGCCAAGATGTACGCCGTCCGCATCCACGGCCAACGCCAAATCGCACCGATCATTGATGATGAACAGGGCACCGAGCTCCTGCGCCACTTTCCTCAGCTGCAAGGCCTCTTCATACGCGACCTTCATCGATGCCGTCTTGTTCCGGTACTGAACAATCTTGGCACCAGCCGTCGCAGAAAGCTTCAGAACATCTACTAGTGGACGATCAGTACAGACCGACGGATCCAGAATGATATAGAGGCCGGCTAGCGCTGATGTACCAGGATTCTTCTCTCTCGAAACGTGACCCATATCAGTTACCGTTTGGACTGCTCCAACGCTTTCTGTTTGACAATACGAAAGTGGGCTTCCAGTTCCTGCCGCATGGCGATCGCCACCACCCAATCCGGCACCATTGATTCGATTTCAATCACGAGTTCGAATGCCGCACGCGTCTGATTCCCCTCTCCAACCGGCTCGAACAACCACACTCGATGATAGCGTTTGAAGTCTCCACCCTTCAGATCGGTCACCAAACCGCCGTTTGGCAAGCTCTTCGATTCCGTCACCAACCGGTGTTCGCCTGGCATCAGAGGATGCTCGATGCGAAGATCGATCGTGGCCACCCCATTATGGATATTCAATTCAGCTACTCTCATCCGAACCTCAAAGAGGTCCGGCCAATGGGAGTAATCCGCCAACAAAGTTTGTATCACTTCCGGCTTGGCTGGAAAAAGCGGATGTGCCGTCGCACGAATTCCTCCACCAGGTTCCGTCTTCACCTCTAGCCCATCTGTGTCAGCCGCCGCCAGAGCACCCGCCTCCCATACGGAAGCAGATAGAAGCACCTGGATAGCTAACAACAAGACGAGGCCCTGTGATACTGTGGCTCGTCTATCCAACAATCGCATCCAGTAGCCGCTGGTGAATCTTCCGTACCCGTTCAAGCTGTCCTTTGGCAGGAAACCGTTCGTAGAAGCCCTCGGCACGGAACTCCTTCGTCAGCGGTGCCCATGGCTAGATGATCTCAGCAAACGGCTTGTGTGAGCGCTGTTCGTCCCAGTCATTGATGAGCTTGCGATCTACGACCAGATCATCCAATACGCGAATCAATGCCTTGAGCGTCACATCGCGAGTAAACACATACCGCTCGTTCCGCCCCCACACCTCGCCCATCACGGCCTTCACTCCCTTCAGATAGTCGCGTACCAGGGCGTAGCAGCGATCAGACTTCATCCATTGGTTTGAATAGAAGCTGGCGGGAGGATTCTACGTGGCCCTCTCCATGGCTGCAAGACAAAGGACTGTGCTACGATTCTACAACGATGATCTCACACTGGGGCATGTTTGCCCTGTTCACAGCACTTATGGTGCCAGGACTCGCAATGTCTTCCGACGCCAGAGCACAGGACTCGGAAGACTCAGGAGCCACAACGGAACTGTCCTGCAGCTTCACGATGGAAAAAGGTGAAACCGGACGTCCTTGCCACGTTCCGTTCCCACAAGGCTGCCTGGTCGCCTCGATTCCCGGAACCAAGCACCCCTGGACCACGATCTCGAAAGGCGGTCGCCTGCAGTGCCGGTTTGACGAAGCGAAGACCGATTGGAAAACACACATTGTCGGCACCTGCGACCGATGCCAATCGGTCCGATGTTCCGCCCACTTTAGTGTCCGCTTTGATTGTTCCGCTCTGCACTAACTCTCCCAGATATCCCATGTCCATCACGGCCGCCATCAAACAAGAAGCCCATGCGCTGGGATTCGATGCCGTTGGGATTACACACGTGTCCAGTGACCATACACGGTCAGCTGCCGGCGACCAGGGAAACAGCTCCCCCTTCAATTCCGAAGCCGCGGTACCCCAACGCCTCTTTGATCGTCTCACCGAATGGCTCCGGCGAGGCTATCACGGCACCATGGCCTGGATGGAGCGGGCTCCGGACAAACGCGCCGATCCTTGCCAGGTGCTTCCCGGCTGCCGGTCAATCATCTCATTGGGAACCAACTACCTCACCGACCATCGTGCCAACGAACAACCTGGCTACGGCCGCATTGCGCGCTATGCGTGGGGAAAGGATTATCACAAAACCCTAAGCAAACGACTGAAGCAGCTGGAGCAACGCATCTGCAGCCTTGCACCTGACGCTCAAACCCGTTCGTACTCCGACACCGGCCCAATCATGGAGAAAGCCTGGGCGGAACAGGCGGGCCTAGGGTGGATCGGGAAACATTCCAATCTCGTGTCAGCGGAATATGGATCGTGGCTGTTACTGGGAGAAATCCTGACGACATTAGCTCTAGACGCTGACGAGCCGGCGACTGACCTCTGTGGCAGCTGCACGCTCTGCATTCAAGCCTGCCCCACGGGAGCGATCACCGAGCCCTACGTGGTTGATGCCACTCGTTGCATTTCCTACCTAACCATCGAACTGCGCGGTGATGAGGCCGCTATTTCTCAGGAGTTACAAGAGGGTATGGGGAACAAGATCTTCGGATGCGACGATTGCCTTGACGTGTGCCCCTTTAATCTCCGAGCCGAACCGACTCAGGAACCTGCGGTTCAACCGTCACGCTGGAGCCTCGCACCTCACCTCAACGAACTGGCTCAGCTAGATGAGCAGACCTTCACCGCAATATTTCAACAAAACCCCATTCGGCGCGCAAAACACCAAGGGCTTCTCCGGAACGTCGCCATCGCCCAACGCAACCAGAAGTCCTCGTGACTATTTCACGCCTTCAGGCTGACACAGGAGTTGTTGTCCCTTCATGTTGGAGGGCGTGGTTGGGTGAATCGAATACGATACAGGATGTATCCTATTCGATTCTTCATCTTAGCCTGACCACTTGATCCACAACTTCGACTTCTTTCCAAATAGAACTTTTCAATCTCTACTAACAACCTAACAAATTATTAATTTTGCAAAGAAATTATAGTTACTTCACTCAAGAACCACACGCCCGGCATGTATTGTGCTGCATCGCAAAATCCTAGGGGTCTCAGTCTTGTCGAAACAGGGCCATTTGGACTCAAATGAATGCACAACCGAAAATTTTTTCTTTGTATTTTTTCTTCTAAATTTGGTAGATAGTCCACTGGACGTTTGTCGATGAAGGGTGGGAGGGGGATCAATTCGCCACGCTTATTCGGGGGCAGCGTCTTTTTTCCATAAAATACAGTCATAAGGGAGGCAACTATGCAGAGGTTTCGTGTGC
Source organism: Nitrospiraceae bacterium (assembly GCA_919902665.1). GTDB lineage: Bacteria > Nitrospirota > Nitrospiria > Nitrospirales > Nitrospiraceae > Nitrospira_D. The sequence goes on along the minus strand of CAKKRK010000027.1, from coordinate 5,518 downwards.
TCACAGCTACATTAGGGCTTGCCGTCCTCTTGGGGGCCAGCGGCTGTATCACTATGCCGGGGTCCGCAGGGGCGAAGGTTCACGATGTCACATTTACGGCGATGGAAACAGAAATCGTCATCGACGGGAACGGGACGAAGTACAAGGCTTGGACCTTTAACGGTCAGATGCCGGGTCCGGTCGTCCGAGTGACCGAGGGTGATACCGTGAATTTCACCTTGATCGGCGACAAGAATAACTCCTTCCCGCATTCGATGGACTTTCATGCGGCCGAGATCGACTTCCTGAAGAACTACCATAAGACGGTTGGACCAGGCGAGACACACCAGTACTCCTTCGTGGCGAAGAAGCCTGGCGTGTTTTTCTACCACTGCGGTGCGGGCCCCATGATCCAGCACGTCGCGCGTGGTATGTTCGGTGCGATCATCGTGGATCCGAAGGACGCCAGTGTGTGGCCAAAGGCGGATCGTGAATTCGTCTTGGTGCAGTCCGAGTTCTGGAAGAACCCAGACAATGTGCAGGCAATGTTTGATCGGAAGTGGGACAATACCGTTTTCAATGGCGGGATCTTCAAGTACCATCCGTTCTTCCCGGGGGGAGAGCCGTTGGAAGTCAAGGTTGGTGAACGGGTACGCATCTATTTCGTCAATGCCGGCCCGAACGAGTTCTCCTCGCTCCATCCGATCGCCGAAATCTGGGACAATGTCTATGAAAGCGGCAATCCGGCCAACAAGTTCGTCGGGGTCCAGACCTATGTGGTCGGTCCAGGGAGCGCCGCCACCTTTGACCTGATCGCGGACAACCCAGGAGCCTATCCAGTGGTGACCCACTCCTTAACGGGCGCCTTGCGTGGTGCGATTGCCGTCGTGATCGCCAACCAGAATCCCAAGGACTATAAGGGTCAGTTGATGCCCAACACTCCCTGGAACCCGTAATGAATGAGCGGGGTACGGAGATTTAACAGTCAATTCATTCTCATACAAAGGAGTAGATAATATGTCGTTGAGCAAGAAAATGATGAGTATGGTGGTTGCCGTGGCAGCCGCCTGGACCCTGAGCAGCACGACGTCCTTTGCCGCAGATGCGTCGCTCTACGAGCGACTTGGTGGACAGGGCGCGATTCAAGCCGTTGTCACCAAGTTCATTGCTAACGTGGGCGGAGACAAGCGCATTAACAGCTATTTCGCAACCACCGACCTCAAGAAGCTCAACAAGCTCCTGGTCGAACAGGTGTGTGCGGCGAGCGGTGGCCCCTGCACCTACTCGGGCCGTGATATGAAGACGACGCACAAGGGCATGAAGGTCACCACCGCTGCCTTCAACGCACTCGTGGAAGACCTGGTCAGTGCATTGGATACCTTCAACGTCCCAGCGAAAGAAAAGGGCGAGTTGCTCTCCGTGCTCGGGCCGATGAACAAAGATATCGTCGAAGTTCCCTAGTGACGTGCAGTGGTGAACACTGCAGTAGTCTCACGTGAGTCTCTCGCCGGTCCGGACCAATGAGTTCGGACCGGCGAGGTTATTTCTACTGCTAGATCAGCCCCTCTACCCCAATCAAGCTACCTTCCATGAGATAGAGGCACTGCAACGTAGAATAATATCGTGTTAACATAAGCATCGAATCTGTGCCTCTAGATACGCAGCGAGAGCAGCTATCTGGTAGGAGCACCAGTTGCCATCACCAAGGAGGAACCATGAGAGGGAAGCGGTTGACTGTGACGTTGTGTAGTTTCATCGCCGTTGCCTTGTGGAGTACGGCCGGCTGGTCCGGCCCTGAGTCCGACCCACTGAAGCCTCGTGTGCCAGATGCTGAACGTGGGGAAGCACGAAAAATGAAGAGCCCGATCACCGTAACTCCTGACATCATCGCCAAGGGCAAGGAGCTCTATGAGGGCAAGGGGACCTGCGTAAACTGTCATGGTCAGGGTGGCGAGGGCGATGGGGCGGGTGGAATGCTGCTCACACCGGGTCCACGAAATCTTACGAATTGTAAGTTCCATAAGAAGCGGAACGATGGGGAGCTCTTCTGGGTTGTGAAAAATGGAAGTCCCGGCACTGGTATGCCGGCCCTCGTAAAGGGCGGCATGCTCACTGAAGAAGAAGCCTGGACGATCATCGCCTACGAACGAGCATTTTGTGTGGACAAGGAGTAGCGGCTAAAGAGAATCTTGCAGAGCAATATTGACGGCGAACTGTCAGTCAAGGTCATTGGTTGACGGTTCGCTTTCCCCTTCATCATCAATCTCCAGCCAGAAGTTAACAACCCCTTTCAGCTACCCCTCCGTATGGACAAATATGATCCTCATTCATCACTGGTATGACCGTAACCGACCGTGCCTTTCCAGGCATGATGCGTGCTTTCTCCCTCTGTTCCCCTCACCCCTTTCTTTCTCTGTGCATAGAGGTGTAGGCTAGTGCTCATTCACCTGGTTCTACAGGAGCTCTGTATAAGGAGTACTCCGATGAACCTTCAGACATTTCTCCTCTTTTCTAAAGACTCCGACCTCAAGCAGCACCTCCAAACAGCTTCGCCTCACGCTACCATTCACTCCGCCAATACGGTATCTGAAGGACTCGCGCTCTGGTCTGATATTTCACCCGCGCTGGTCGTTGCCGAGGGGAATGCCTATACCCTAACTCCCCTCTTTGAATATGCTCGTCAGGCGCCCCACTCTCCACCTCTCCTTGTGATCGCAGACCGCCATTCCATCAGAGACGCGGTGGAGATCATGCGTGCCGGTGCGGTCGATTACTTGACTAAACCGGTTCGTCTCGAAGACCTCCAGCTCGCTATCGCACAAGCCCTCCACCAATCCAGACTGTTGGTTCTCCCGTCCTCGCCACATGATCCCTTTGCGTCCATCATCAGCGTCTCGCCGCAAATGAATCTCATGAAGCAACTGGCCAAAGAAGTGGCGTTGACGGATGCGACCGTCCTCGTCACCGGTGACAGTGGAACCGGCAAAGAACTGTTTGCCGAGGCGATTCATCACTACAGTCCACGAGCCAAAGGTCCGCTGATTACGCTGAATTGCGCCAGTATCCCAGAGAATCTCCTAGAGTCGGAGTTATTCGGTTATGAATCGGGCGCCTTTACCGACGCCAAGCGGGCAAAACCAGGACGATTCCAACTGGCGGAGGGGGGAACATTGTTTCTCGATGAGATCGGAGAAATGAGTTCGGCTGCGCAAGCCAAGCTCCTCCGTGTGCTGGAAAACCATACGATCGATCCCTTGGGCGATACCCGAAGCCATAAAGTGAACATCCGCATCATTGCCGCCACAAATGAGGATCTGCTGGCCCACATCAAGGCCGGTCGGTTCCGCCTCGATCTCTACTATCGGCTGAATGTGTACCAGCTTCGGATTCCTCCGTTGCGCGAACGGCTCGAAGATATCGAACCGATTCTCTTGATTTTTTTGGAGCGAGCCAAACAGGAACGCGGGTGTCGTATTAGGGCTATCGACCCGGCAGCCCTTGCCGTCCTTCATAACCACGACTGGCCTGGAAACGTCCGCGAGCTGCACAATGTTGTTGAATGGCTGACCATCACCTGCAAAGCAGAAGTCATTCAACCTGCTCATTTACCAGCCTCCGTGAAAACCGTTTTCTCGACCAATGGCGTGAGTCAGGGGCCCAAGCCGTCGTTGCTAGCCTTCGGCCTGTCGTTTCAGGACATGGAAAAACGGATGCTCGAAGAAGCGCTTCGAAAGGCATCCGGCAATATCTCGGAAGCCAGCCGTCTCCTGAAGATGACCCGCAATACACTCCGCTACCGCATGGCGAAGTATCACCTGTCTTGAAGAAACAACTCTAGCTTCAGATACCATATCCATCCCCCAATACCGTTGGCGCCTTCATATGCACATGGCTGTGTTGGAGTCACTCGCGCCTTAAGATTTGCTGACACAGACCGATAATGCTCTGGAGAAGGAGCGCCTCAACCGGAAGTTCCCATGACAAAGCGGATTAGAATCGACGAATTACAGCCGGGCATGCAGATCCACAAGTTAGATCGATCCTGGCTGGACACACCGTTTTTTCGACATCGAATGACGGTCACATCCTTCGAGCAAATCGCACAATTAAAAGCCAGCGGAGTACGCACGCTGGTGGTGAATCTCGATGCAGAGGAGATTCCAGACACACCCAACGTGGCACCGGACATCGCCACGGATCCCGTGCTCACGACAGCGGAAGAACCGGCATCGGTGCCACCCACCATCCCATTCGAGGAGGAACTGCCGGATGCTAGGCGCGTGTATCAAGCCGCAAAGACGATCGTGCAGAACGCCATGCATGACACACGGCTGGGACGGGCGATCAATATGGATGAAGTCAATCGGGTCGTCTCCGACATGACCGGCAGCGTGCTCAGAAATCCCGATGCCCTGACCAGTTTATCGAGGCTCAAGAAGTTCGATGAATACACCTTCTACCACTCCGTCAATACCTCGATTCTGGCCATGTCCCTGGGACGCGATCTGAGCTTTGAACGCAATGCCCTGCATCAGATCGGAGTCGGAACGCTGCTGCATGACATCGGCAAAACCAAGATCCCTCCAGAAATTCTCAACAAGCCTGGCCGGTTTGAATCGCATGAGATGGAGATCATGAAGCAGCATGTCTTACGGGGGGTGGAGGTGCTCACCACGACGACTGGATTAGGCGATGCCTACCTACGCCCTGCACTCGAGCATCACGAACGGGTGGACGGCACCGGGTATCCACACCGACGAGTCAGAAGCGAACTCAGCCAATTCGGCCTGATGGCCGCAGTAGTCGACATCTACGATGCGATCACGAGCGATCGCTGCTACCACAAGGGACGTGTTGCGCATGAAGCCCTACAGTTTCTCTATCGCCTGGCGCTGGAACGACATTTGGACACCACCTTGGTCCAGCGATTCATCCACGTAGTAGGAGTCTATCCGGTCGGCTCAGTCGTGGAGTTGAATACAGGAGAAGTCGCCATCGTCAAACAGATCCACCACCATGTGCCGCTCACGCCGGTGGTGCTCCTGGTCAAAAGTTCTGGAAATACGTTGCTCTCAAAGCCCTATGAGCAAGACCTCGCCGCACAGATGGAAACACCGCATCGCAAGATCACGGCCATTCTGGATCCCCTGCAATCCGGCATCGACCCGACCGACTACCTCGACAAGAAAGCGGCATGAAGGTCTCTCATCGCGGCAATGAACAAGGCTTCAATCTAGCCGATCCGCTAACGCCGTCCATCCTCGATCTCTCGATCCAGAATACACACACGCATATAAGACTCCCGACCCCTTTTATAAGTAATGAGACTGACAAACCATTGACGAATGTAACTCTCTGGGACCGTCAATAATATGACAACTATTACTCAATTTAAATACGTACATCATGAATCCTTGCAATGCTGACATATGACACCTTGGTACAGCTCTTGCTGTACGTCGATAGTAGCTGTGAACCTAACCACCCTAGCCGAGATTATTCATGACTGATGGTCAGCGGGGCAGCGGCCGCCATTCTG